>DATAMS010000595.1:0-9571 GCA_036260495.1 Thermoanaerobaculia bacterium | reverse complement strand
GCCTGAATGTTGACCACTTCGTCGTTGATTGACCCGGGGAGTGTGCAGTTGTTGACCAGAAGAAGCGTCTTACGTGGGGGAACTTGTGGGGAGATTGTTTGTACGGTGCAGGTAAAGTGCCGTGTGTTGTTCGTGGTCTCGGGGTCTCACGGTTGCTGGGTTGCTGGGTCTTCGGGAGGGGCCTTTGCCGGAAGGCAAATGTTGAATGTTGGTTGTTGAATGTTCAGTGTTGAATGTCCGGCGCCGTGGGTTGCTCTCGGGCCATTCAACAGTCAACACGCAACATTCAACATTGAACATTTCGGTTCGCGCGAAGCCATCGAACTCCCCACACCCCACGCCCCACTCCCCGCGTAGAATCACGAGATGCTCGAACAAACACTCACCGACGGCATCCTCACTCTTCGCCTTGCACATGGAAAAGCGAGCGCGCTCGATCTGGAGTTGTGCAACGCGCTGACGAGCGCGTTCGAAGAGGCGGCGGCTGATGATGATGTCGGCGCGGTGATCCTCACCGGCACCGGATCGATCTTCTGTGCGGGCGTCGATCTGCCGCGCATGATCAACGCCGGCGGCGATTACGTGCAGCTCTTCGTCGAGGCGCTGGATGCGGCGTTGCGCGCGGTGTTCGTCTTCCCGAAGCCGTGCGTGGCCGCGCTCAATGGACACGCCATCGCTGGCGGCGCGATCCTCGCCTTTGCCTGCGATCACCGGCTGATGAGCGCGGGGAAGATCGGCGTTCCGGAGCCGCTGGTCGGCGTTCCCTTCCCTCCATTGGCGATGGCAATCGTGCGCTTCGCGGTGCCGAAGCCGCATCTGCAGCCGATGGTCTATTTCGGGCGGACGATGGATGCGGAGTCGGGACGCTCCATCGGCATCGTCGACGAGGTGATCTCCGCCGAACAGCTTCCCGTCCGCGCGCAGATCATCGCCGAGCAGTTGATGTCGATCCCGCGCCACACGTTCCGCCTGACGAAGCGCCAGCTCCGCGAGCCGTACCTGCGCGACGCCGCGAACATCGCTACCGCATCCGCCGACGAAATCGACGCGATCTGGGCCGATCCGGCGACGCATGCGCACATCCGCGAGTATCTGGCGATGACGATCGGGAAGAAGTGATTTTCCTGGGGTGTGGGGAGTTGGGTGTGGGGGGTGGGAGATTGATTCGGTGTCGGGTGTCGGGTGTCGGGTGTCGGGTGTCGGGTGTCGGGTGTCGGAGAAAATCTAATCGGCATCCTCAACGCGCACGATGATTCACACTCCCCGATACTCCCTGAAGAATTCTCGCTGCCGTTCCACACCCCACTCCCGACACTCCACTCCCCTCCGCACGATTCCTGCATACAAACGCGCCATCGGCTCCCCCCAACCAATCGCTTCAGAGGAGAAAAGATGAGACTTGTGCGTTCACTGCTCCCGGTGTTCCTGTTCCTCCTTGCCCTTCCCCTCGCCGCGCAGAATCTCGAGATCCATTACATCGACGTCGGATGGGGTGGCTCGGTGTTCATCAAAGGTCCGACCGGCATCACCGTGTTGATGGAAGCCGGCAATACCGGTGAAGGGACGGCGCATGTCGTTCCCTACCTCAAGTCGATCGGCGTGCAGCCGGCCAACGGAATCGACTACGTCATCGGCGGCCATCAGCATTGCGATCACATCGGCGGACTCGATGAAGTGATCAACGCCGGTTACAACATTCACATCAAGCAGTACTACAACGGATCGAGCTACTCCTCGTCGTGCGCCGACGGATGGAACGCGGCATCGGCGGGAACGACCGCCGGCCTCCCCATCGCCATGCCTGTCGGCACCGTCATCGCCCTCGGCAACGGCGCCACGCTGACTTGCATCGCCCGCAACGGCTCGATCATCGGCGGCGGCTCGGTCGCCGTGACCGACGAGAACGACCGCTCGATCGCGCTCCTCATCAAGTACGGCGGCTTTGATTACATCTGGGCCAGCGACATGGGCGGCGGACCCGACGCCTGCACCGGCCGCGGCACGACGCAGCTCGACGTCGAGAGCTCGGTCATCAACGCCATCTCGCCCGGCGGCGCGTTTCCGCTCATCAGCGCGGGCGGCATCGATCTGATGCACGTCAATCATCACGGCAGCGAGAGCAGCACCAATCCGACGTACTTCAGCAAAGCGAAACCGGCGGTGGCCATCGTTGGCGTCGGCTCCGGCGAGACGACCGGCTGGGACCTGCCCCGCACCAAAGTCGTCGACAGCGTTCTGCTCAACACCAGCGGTTGCGCGACGGCGCCGCCAACCTTCGTCCTGCAGACGGAAGAAGGAAGCCCGTCCGGCACGAACACGAGCCACTCCGGCTTCTGCGTCGGCAACATCAAAGTGACGACTGACGGCATCAGCATCTTTACTGTGTCCGCTGATGGATTGGTTCACCAGGGACCAAACGAAGTGGCCGCAGCCGGTCTGCCCCGCAGCTTTACGATCGATGACATCGGCGGTGGCGGTGGCGACATCACTCCTCCGACGACGTCGATCACTGCGCCTCTGAACAACGCCACGGTCAGCGGCACGACGACCGTGAGCGCGACGGCAACGGACAACGTCGGCGTGACGAAGGTCGAGTTCTATCTCGACGGCGCGCTCAAATTCACGGACACGACCTCGCCTTATTCGTGGAGCTGGGACACGACCACGGCCACGAATGGCTCGCACGCGCTGACGACCAAGGCGTACGACGCGGCGCTGAACGTCGGGACATCGACGACGGTCAACGTCACGGTCAGCAACGGCGTGCCGGTGAACATCAGCGGCTGGACGCTGACGCAGGCGAACGCCACGCTGGTCTACACGATCCCCACCACGACCACGATTCCGTCGAAGGGCTACGTCATCATCGCCCGCAACGCCACGAAGACGGCGTTCCAGACCTATTGGGGCGTGACGCTGGCGTCGAACGTCGTCTACATCAACTCTGCCGACACGATGCCGCAGATCAACGGCAGCGAGACGTACACGTTGAAGAACGCGGCGGGCACGACGATCGAAGGAACGACCGTGGCGATGGACACGTCTGGCGGCTCCGACTTCCAGCGCGCCACCTGCGGCGCGATCGGCACGCTGAGCAGTTGGACGAAGCTGGCGTCGGCCTCCGGCAGCCCGGGCACGGGCGGTCTGAATGGCTGCAACAAGGGACCGTTCATCAACGAGTTTTCCGACGCCCTCGGCACCGGCAATTACGTCTACGAGTTCATCGAGTTGTATAACGATAAATAAACATCCGCAATGACGGAGCGCCGGTGCCACTTGCATCGGCGCTCCCCGTTTTGCTATCCTTCCACCTCCCACACGGGCGCTTCCTCGGCGCTCTCGATCCCGTTTGCACCAAATCACAATGATTACAATTCTTCTGCTGCTGGCGCTGCATGCGCCGAAAGCCACTGCTATGACCAACGATGTGCTGCTGAAAGCGCGCTACACCGCCGTCGAAGGAACCGATCCCGAATACGGCCAGTCTGCGATCGAGCGCAACGAACTGCGCCACCACCCGCTGCCTCATCTCGAATGGCTGATCCTCGCCGGCGCGCCAGTCAGCGCCTCGGAGCTGCAAGCGAAACTCAACGACGCCCTCGATCCGAAGCATGGATCGTTCACGGTCGTGAGCCCGACCGCCGACGAGGAAGAGCAAGTAAGGGCGGGGAAGATTACGTTTCAACGATGAGGCGGCGGGGACGCCGCCGGGCCAGCCGCCGAGGACGGCGGCGTTCCGCTGCCTTCTGAGACGACGCCCGTCTCGCTGTCATTCCGAGCGGGCGGGCGGGTTGGGGGGCGAGGAATCCCCTGCAACTATGCGCTGTACCCACCACACGACCCGGCACGTGGGCGGGGGATTCCTCGCCCACCACCCACCCGCCCGCTCGGAATGACAGCGAAGCGGGTCGTGCTGTCGATGCCTAGAATGTGACGCATGAAGCCCACCAAAGAGCAACTCCTCGCAGCCGCCGGCACGACGCTGCCCGATGTGATCGCGCGCGATCTCGACGTGTTGTTCTGTGGCATCAATCCAGGGCTGTACACCGCCGCGGTGCAGCAGCATTTCGGGCGGCCGGGCAATCGCTTCTGGCCCACGCTTCATCGGTCGGGCTTCACGCCACGGCTCTTTCATCCATCCGAACAACGCGAGTTGCTGCAGCACGGCGCGGGAATCACGAACGTTGTCGCACGCGCCACAACTGCGGCAGCGGAGTTGAGCGCCATGGAGCTGATCGAAGGCGCAAAGACTCTGGAGCGCAAAGTGCGGCGTTACCGGCCGCGCGTGCTCGCCATCGTCGGCATCGGCGCGTATCGAACCGGCTTCGCGCGTCCGCACGCGAAGAGCGGCATGCAAGAAGAGACGATCGGCGATACGCGCATCTGGATCCTGCCGAATCCAAGCGGGCTGAATGCGAACTATCGTCCCGAGGATCTGGCGAACCTGTATCGAGAATTGAGAGACTGGATCCGCAGATGACGCAGATAGACACAAGATGAGTTTTTCGCTTTCATCTGCGTCCATCTGCGACATCTGCGGATAAACAAATCTTCACGGCAACGCGAACGCCACCACCTCATCTCCGCGCTTCGTGTGCAGCTTGCCGTGACCGCCGGCGGCGATGACGACGAACTGTTTTCCGCCGGCGCGATACGTCATTGGCGACGCTTGCGCGCTTGCCGGAAGCGGCGCACGCCACAACTCCTTGCCGGTTTCGACGTCGAAAGCGCGGAATACCTCGTCCATCGCCGCGCCGATGAAAACGACGCCGCCGGAGGTCATCGAACCGCCGAGGTTCGGGGAGCCGGTGTTGGGACCGAGGGCGGCCAGTTGCGGGATGCTGCCGAACGGCGTCTCCCATCGCACGGCTCCGCGATCGACATCAACTGCGGTCAGCGCGCCCCATGGCGGAGGCGTGCAGGGAACACCTTTTGGCGACGCGATGATGGTCCGGTACATCGCGAACGGCGTGCCCTTCATTCCGTTGTACTCGCCGAAGATCCGCTCGCCTTTGCTCTTCGCGCGATCGGCTTCGTAATCGGCGCGCGGGATCAGGCGGACCATCGCCGCGAGACGATTCGTGCTGGCGATGAGAATGTGGCGCACCGGGTCGTACGACATCCCGCCCCAGTTCATTCCGCCGACATTGCCAGGCATCTGCAGCGTTCCGCGCACGCTCGGCGGCGTGAACATACCGTCGTTGCGCAACGACGCGAGAATGTTGCGACAGGCAGTGCGATCCGCATCGTCGACTCCGAACGCGTCGTCTGCTTTGAGCCGCTCCGGAACGATCGGAGGCGGCGCGGTCGGAAACGGCTGCGTTGGCGATGCCTCCTCACCCGCCACATCGCTGGCGGGGACGGAGCGCTCTTCGATCGGAAAAAGGGGCTTGCCAGTCAGCCGGTCGAAGAAATAGAGGTGGCCCATCTTCGTGCCGACGGCGACGGCCTTGACGCCGCGCACTTCGACGAGCACAGGCTGCGTGGCGATGTCGTAATCCCAAAGATCGTGATGGACGACCTGGAAGTGCCAGACCACCTCGCCGCTGCTGGCACGAATCGCGACGATGCTGTTGGCGAATTCGTTGTTGCCGAGGCGCAGGCCGCCGAAGTAATCGGGACTGGGGCTGCTCGTGGGAATGAACACCATCCCCGATTCCGGATCGGCGGTGATCGGAGCCCACGCGTTCGCGGCGCCGCTGTGCTTTTCGTGCGCGATCGGATCGAAGCTCCAGCGCAGCGCTCCCGTGCGCGCGTCGTACGCGCGAACGACGCCGCGCTCGAGCTCCGCGGCGCTGTTGTCGCCGATGGCTGAGCCGATGATGACGAGATCGCCGATGACGGCGGGAGGTGACGTGACCTGGTAGTCGCCGAAGCGTGGATGATCGATGCCTTCCGTCAGATCAACCGTCCCTCGGGTGCCGAACTCTCTCGCCGGTTCGCCGGTGGCGGCATCGAGCGCGATGAGCCGCGCGTCGATGGTCCCTTCGAAAATCCTCTTCCCTTTCGCCCAATACGACACGCCTCGCGACGTGACCTCGGAGAAGTCGCCGGTGCGATCGACGTGCGGATCGTAGGTCCATCGTTCGCGTCCGGTGGCAGCATCGAGTGCGATAACTTTATTGAAGCCGGTACTGACGTACAGCGTGCCATCGACAACGATGGGCGTCGCTTCGAATGTCGATTTCTGTTCGGAGTCCTTCACGAACGACGTCTCGCCGGTGTGATACGTCCAGGCAATCTGCAGACGGGACACATTCGTGCGATCGATCGTCGTCAACGGCGAGTAGCGCGTACCGCCGGCGTTGGCGTATGCGGGCCAGTCATTGGTGCTTGATGTCGTCGAACGACAAGCGGCGGCAAGAAGGACGAGAGCGAGCAGAGTGCGACGCATCGTCAGAGTTTATCGTTTGGTAAGAGAACAAAGGCATTCACCACAGAGGCTCAAAGAGCGCTGAGGCCTCGGCGTTCTCTGCGTCTCTGTGGTGATTGCTTTGT
Organism: Thermoanaerobaculia bacterium; assembly: GCA_036260495.1. Lineage (GTDB taxonomy): Bacteria > Acidobacteriota > Thermoanaerobaculia > Gp7-AA8 > Gp7-AA8 > JADGNZ01. The sequence continues at coordinate 3,073 of DATAMS010000595.1, read as the reverse complement.
ATGGCCGCGAGCATGCCGCAGGCGGCGTGACGGGCCGCGCCGCCGGAGTAGCGCCGCACGACCGGAGCGCCGAGTTTGCGCAGCGCGTCGCGAAACGTCGCCAGCTCTTCGTCCGAGGCACGGCGGAAGCCGTCGGGGCGGGCGTCGTTGACGTCGATCAGGTTGAGACGTAACGGGATGTCGCCGAACAACTCGCACAACGCTTCGACCTCATCGTTGCCGGTGTTGATGCCGCCGAGGACGACCCAGGCGATCGTCACGCGCGAGCCGCTTGACGATTGATAGGCGCGCACCGCATCGGCGAGCTCGCGCACCGGCCACGCGGCGGCGGATGGGAGCAACATCCTGCGCCGGGCGTCGATGGCCGAGGTGAGGGAGATGATCAGGCGGTACGGGTGACGCTCGCGGGTGAAGCGGACGATCTGCGGCACGAGGCCGACCGTGGAGATCGTGATTTTCTTCGCGGCGATGCGGCCGCCGCACGGATGCGAAAGGATTTCGGCGGCGCGGATCACCGATGCGTAGTTGTGCAACGGCTCGCCCTGGCCCTGGAAGAGCGCGCCGGTGACGATGCCGTCTGCTTCGTCGCGCACGGCGATCCACTGCGCGACGATCTCCCAAGGCTCGAGGTTGCGAATGAGTCCGAGACGTCCGGTCGCGCAGAACGTGCATCCCATCGCGCAGCCGGCCTGGCTGGAAATGCAGACCGTAAATCTTCCAGGCACCTCCAACGGAATCCGCACCGCCTCGGCCAGCGCACCATCGTGCAGACGAAAGAGATACTTGACGAAGCCGTCGCTGGCGTCGGTGGCGCGCTCGATGATCTCGATGCGATTGCGCGTGGTCATCTGGTCGATCGCTTCTTCGACGGCACGCGGAACCGGCCGGGCCGAGGGAAAGCCTTCGCGTCCATGCGCGATCGCATGCGCGAGCACGCGCCGCGCTTCGGCGTCACGCACGGCCACGCCACGCGCGCGAAGGTGCGTAGCGAGATCGTCGGGGAGAAGGCCGAAGAGGTGGGGTGTCGGGTTTCGGGGGTCGGGAGCCGGAGATGAAAGATGTGTCATGGCTTGCCGGTGCGGGCTGGGCGCGAGAGCCGGTGATGAAAGCGGTGGCTGGCGCCACCGCTTTTCGAGATTCGGACCTCGCGGAGAAGACGCCTGCCTCGTTATGCCTTTCTCCGACACCCGACCCCCGAAATCCGACCCCCGCAATCTCACTCCCCGTTGAGCAGCAGAACGATCTCGAGCGTGCGCATGTCGGTGACGGCTTCTTCGACGACGCGATATTCGCCCTCGTGCTCGCGAATCAGTTTGAGTCGCTCGACGTCCTGCAGGCTGATGCCACTCGACTTGGCGAAGGCCAGCCACTGCGGCGGCGCGTTGGCGGCGATGGCGTCATCGTCAAGCATCGGTTCGCCGGCGCAGTTGAAATGCTCGCATCCGAATTGCTCCGCGCATTGTGGGCAGGGCGGCGGGTCGTTGAAGTCGGCCAGCTCGCTCTCGGTGAGGACGCGCATCGTTCCGCCGCGCTTTTCGCGAACGTAACTGAGTCCGCTCTCGCTGTTGGAAAGAAGGTCGAAACGCTGGGCTTTGGGGAAGTCGTCGGACATGGAAGTTGGGATCGTATCGCAGGTGCTCTACGCGAACAGAAATGTTGAATGTTCGGTGTTGAATGTTGGATGTTGAATGGAGTGCACTGGCGGCGTTGGTTCGCACCGAACGGATGGTGCGGCCTTCAACACCCTACATTCAACATTTAACAATCAACATTGACAACATTGAGAACGTTTTCAGTCGCGAGCCGCGAAGAAAACACCTCGCCTCGCTGGGCGAATCCAGCATCTACAATACCCGCCCATGCACAAAACGATTCGTGCCGCGCTCCTTGTTCTTTCGTTCGCACTTCCTCTTGCCGCACAGATCGATCCCGGGATGTATGGCGACATACACTGGCGGATGATCGGGCCATTTCGCGGCGGGCGCACCGTCGCGGCGGTTGGTGTGCCGCAGCAGCCGGGCGTGTTTTACATCGGTGTGAACAACGGCGGCGTGTGGCGGACGAACGATTACGGTCGTATCTGGACGCCTCTCTTCGACGAACAGCCATCCGGCTCCATCGGCGCGGTGGCGGTGGCGCCGTCTGATCCGAACGTTGTTTATGCAGGCAGCGGCGAAGGCTTGCAGCGGCCCGATCTCGCTACCGGCGACGGCATGTACCGTTCTTCTGACGCCGGCAAAACCTGGACCCACCTCGGACTCCGCGATGCACAACAGATTCCGCAGATCGTCGTCGATCCCGCCGATCCGAACCGGCTTTTTGTGGCCGTACTGGGGCATCCGTACGGCCCGAACGAGGAGCGCGGCATCTTCCGCTCCACTGACGGCGGTAAGTCCTTTCAGAAAGTGCTTTACCGAAACGAATTCACTGGCGGCATCGACGTCATCCTCGATCCGTCGAACGCGCAGACTGTCTACGCCGCGCTCTGGCAGGCGCAGCAGGGTCCGTGGGAGAACGCGTATCTCGATGGACCGGCGACGGGACTTTTCAAATCGACCGACGGCGGTACGACCTGGAACGAGTTGAAGAACGGCCTGCCTGACTCGAAGGTGATGGGGCGCGTGGGCATCGAAGTATCGCAGTCCGACCCGAAGCGGCTCTACGCGATCTGCGGCGTCGATGCGAAGTCGGGCGGTCTCTATCGTTCGAACGATGGCGGTGCGACGTGGACGCGCGCAAACACCGACGAGCGCATCTGGGGGCGTCCCGGCGATTTCAACGAAGTGCGCGCCGATCCGAAAAACGCCGACATTGTTTACGTGGCCAATGTCGTGACGTGGAAGTCGACCGACGGCGGCAAGACCTTCGCGTCATTCCGCGGCGCACCCGGCGGCGACGACTATCACCGCGTCTGGATCAATCCCAACGATACGAAAACAATCCTCATCGCTTCGGATCAGGGAGCGATTATCACGGTCAACGGCGGCGAGACGTGGAGCTCCTGGTACAACCAACCAACGGCCCAGTTTTATCACGTCAATGCCGACAACGATTTCCCGTATCACGTTTGCGG
>DATAMS010000571.1:0-13647 GCA_036260495.1 Thermoanaerobaculia bacterium | reverse complement strand
GTCGTAATGGCCGCGAAGGTCATTGATGGAGAGCGGATCGTGCAGATTGAGCTGTGATGACGGACCGGGAGCGCCGAGGGACGTGAGCGTGAAGACGTCGTAGACGAGATCGTAGTGGTTGAAATCGACGGACGCGCGGCTCTGGAGGCTGGGCATGAATTCGGCGCCGAGGGCGAAATAGGGGCGGGTGCCGAGTCCGCGATCGTAGAAGTCGAGTCCGACGCGGCCGCGAACAGTGGTCCGGTCAGTGTAGCGATAGGAAGCGCCCGCACTGACCGTATTCGCGTTCACGCTGTCGCCGGCGTGCTCGAATTCATGACGGCCTATCGAGACATCGGCGTCCAATCGTTGCGAGACCCAGCGATTGCCTTCGAGATCGAGGCGCTTCATTGTGAAATCGCTCGAGTCGGTGGCGTAGGTTACGCGGGCGTCGACCGCCGAGGCGGGACGGGAGTGGCGGGCGAGGTCGAGCTCCTCGTGCGCGGCTGCGTAGGTGGAATCGAGGCTGATGGCTGCATTCTGCTCGGCAACGGCATGCTCGTTCCAACCAAACCAGCGGTAAATCTGGCCCAGGCTGTAGTGCGCGTGTTCCGGAACGTCGCTGTAGAGGTTCGCGCGTGGGTTGCCGTGCAGATCCGACAACTGCGTGAAGACTGTGACGGCGTTCGAATAGTCAGGCTCATAAGAGAGCACCTGGCCGTATTCATAGCGCAGGTCGGCACGGTCAGGCTCCTGCTTTAGTAATATGGCGTATTGCCGTTCCGACGCGTTCCAGTGCTTGTCCCACGAAAGCACACGGGCATATTGGATGCGAGCATCGGTGTCGTCCGATTTCAGTTGCAGATAGCGGTCATAGAGGCTGATCGACTGATCGTAAGCGCCGAGGCCGGTGTAGGCTTTCGCAAGTGACAGAAGTTCGTCGGCATTGTTGACGGATGATGAGGCCATCGCGGTTGCTGCCTGCGAGTCGAGCGCGGCGCGCCGCTGGTCGAGTTTGGCGAGCTCCTCGTGGCGGCTTTGCTCGATCTGGGCGTCGAGAGCATCGAGCTCGGCGATCTTCGCGCGCGAGTGCTCCCTTACGAACGTGACTTCATTGTGCGCCTCGGCATACCGGCCCACGTCGTACAGCATCCGGGCCCGCTCGACGTGAAGCGCCAGGTTGTACGGCTGCGCGGCGATCAGTTTGCCGAGTTTCTCCAGTCGCAGGTCGGGCGAGGAGGAGAGCTGCGCGGAAAGATCGCGCGCCTGCAGCGCATCCGGATGCGCGGCGTAGTATTCATTGAGCAAGACGATCGCGCCTTCGCGGTCGCCGCTCCATGCGCGGGCATTGGCGAGCGCGATCGCCGCATCCTGGCTCGGCGCGCTGGTATAGACGTCATTGAGCGCGGTAATTGCGGCGTGCGAGTTTCCCATCCATGTCAGCACGCGGCCGTATTCGAGCTGAAGATCGGGCGTGGATTGCTCACTGAGCAGCGCGGAATACGCGCGCTCGGCGCGATCGGTCTGGCTCGACCACGCCAGCGCGCGCGCCTCTCGCAGCCGCACGTCGCGGTTGCGCATCGCCTGGGGCAGGCGCTCGTAAATCGAAACCGCGGCGCCGTAACTTCCGGCGTCGAAGTAGGCGTCCGCGAGCGCAAGGCGATCCTGATCCGTCACGCTCCCGGCATTCGCCTTCGCCTCGGCTGCCGCGACGTTGCGCGCAGCGGTATCGCGTCGTCCGCTCGCCGCGATCTCGCCTGCGGCCTTCGCCTCGGCGTCATTCGGATTTGACGCGAGGAGAGCATCGGTCAGTTTCGACGCCTCGTAATAGCGGCCTGCCTGATTGTAGAGGCCGGCAAGCTCGAGCTGCTGCGCGCGCGTGGCCTGACCTCTTGTTACTGCCGATTCGAGTGTGGTGATTCTAACGTAGGAGGTGTCTTGCTGCTGGGCGTATGAAGCCGTTGCGAACACGATTGTGATTGCGACGGCGAGGAAGCTTCCGGCGAGCCTCATTGGGCGTCCTTCCCTGAACTAGATAAATTGTCAATGGAGGTGATGCTGAAGAATTGGTACGGCCTCTCTCCGCGTTGGCCGCATTGCAACGGATATTCCAATTCAGTGTTGCGATGCCGTTGCAGTAGCCGGCGAAGCAGGAACATCGCAGCCGGTGTAATCGCTCCTGAGCACGACGGCGAGATGATCGCCAACCGGCCGTTCGAAGCCATCACTGGGATGATTGACGACGTGATCTTCGAGCCACATCGTGCTCGATCCGCCGCCGTCGAGGTTGATCGCCCAGCATGCGTCCAGACGGTGATTCATGAACGCGGCAAGCTCCGCCAGCGTCATGCCCGGCGCATTGGCGCGCCGTCCGTCCGCCACGAGCAAATAGAGCGTCTTGCCATCCTTCGACACGCCAGCGGCGGTGCGCGGATGCGGTGAGCGAGTGAAGCCCGCGCTTCCCGGAAGACTCGCCGAGAGCGGCGTGCAATTCTTCACAAGAAGAGGCCAGCCGGACAGAGCCGTTTCAATCCAATCCTCCGGAGGGTCCATCACTTCGGATTGCGTCCTGATCTCCGCCCGGTGCCCGCCGATGGCGACGACACCTTCGCGGCTGGTGTCTTTTGTTCCATCCCATTGGCCGCAGGGACCGATTACCAGGCCGATTGGATTGAAGTGATCGTCGAAGTAGTCGCCGTTGACCGCGACAAGAGCATTGTTTTTCTTCGCGAAGTCGCTGACCTTCATTCCTTTCTCGGACTGAGGCGTCGAAATGACCATTAAATCCTCATTGCTGAGGTCGACTCGCGCAACATAGACATCGATATTGCCTTCCGCGAACTCCTGATAATCGAGGCCGGGGACGATTGTGGTCCAGTCGCCGGCGAGCGCCGCGGTTGCAGACAGGATAAGAAGCACGGAAAGGATTTGGGCTTTCATGCGCCGCGCACGTTCAAGCGGTCTGCCAACGACGATGGCACCGCGAATGCAAATTCCCGCGTCGCCACACTTCAGCAATGGCACCCGACAACGATCTCGATTCCCTGCGCTTGCGCCATACGCGCTGGCAAAACCCCGATGGCAGCGGCCGCTTCGTCCGCCCCAATGGCGGGCCGGCGAAACCGACGAAAGCCCAAACGGTCGTCGAGCTGACCATGTTTGTTGTAGCGGGAGTGCTGATTAGCCTCGCTCTCATCGCGATCTACACGAGTTTCTCTCCTTCGCACAGAGTCGTGCCGAATGGAGTGGCCGAGGGATGGGCGCAGGACCGGGTGAACATCGTGCTGTTCGGTGTTGGAGGATCGAATCATCCCAAACATGACAATCTTGCCGACTCGATCATGCTGGTCAGCCTCAAGCCGTCAACCCGGCAGGCGGCAATTGTTTCCATTCCAAGGGATTTGTGGGTTCACATCAACGGCTACGGATCGCATCGCATCAATTACGCACACGAAATTGGCGAGCAGGGTGGGTATCCCGGTGCCGGTCCCGGACTGTTGTGTGACACCGTCTCGGGAGTCTTCAATCAACCGGTCCATGCCTATGTTCGCATCGACTTCGTTGCCTTCGAGAAGCTGATCGACAGCCTCGGCGGTATTGATGTCTACTGCCAGCATGGCTTCTATGACTACCTGTTTCACGACGGGTTCGCGCAGGGCTGGCATCACTTGAACGGCAAGCGAGCGCTGGCATACGCGCGTTACCGTTATGTGATCGGACCGGAGGGCGACAATTACGCCCGGGAGCTCCGGCAGCAGCAAGTCGTCAGCGCGCTTCGCGAAAAACTTCAGAAGATGCAACCGCAGCAGGCGCTCGGTGTGGTGCAGGCACTGACGACATTGTCGAGTGCAGCCGGGACGAATCTTACCGCACCGCAGATGCTCTCGCTGTACAGGACATTTCACGACATCAAGCCGGAAGAGATCCGGCACGTCTCGCTCAAGCCGTTGACGGAGCCGTTCGAGGTGACCCGTTTGAGCGAGCCGGGGGAAGCGGTCCGCACGCGCAACGGCAGCTTCCAGGATCTTCAGCACCTGGAATCGTCGATTTTCTCAAGTGAACAGCAGGTATCGACCAGTGATCAGATTCAGTTTGCAGCAACTCCGCCTCCGCCCGTGCAACGTGCGCGGGAGCCGCGGCTATCGGCGGATTGACGGTGGCGCAGTCATTGCTTTCTCGCTGCTCTGCCGTAAGAACCCCTGAGACGTACCACCCACTCATCGGAGAGAGAGAAGAGGCTTCTTATGAACGGATCCACGGACGTGCGATCGAGCAAATCAACCCAAGGTTACGAACCAGCCAATCCAACCAACCCGGCCATTCTCAAGACCGACAAAGAGCTCCCGCTCGGCGATCCGATTGTCGAGCCGACTCCTGATTCCGCGCCGTCTTCGCAGGCGAAGCCGTCTGACTGCGAGCGTTGCATCAGTGGCATCGACCTGCTGGACTACGGCGCCGGCGGACTGATGCCACAAAAGGTGTATCTCGTCAAAGGAGCGGGCGGCGTTGGCAAGACGCTGTTTGGATTGCAGTTCCTTACCCGAGGACTGGAGCATCAGGAGCCGGGGATATTGATTACGGATCAGAAACCGGAGAATGTTCTGGCGCAGGCGCGCGGAATCGGGTTCAGAATTGACGAAGCAGTCAAGCGCGGCCAGCTCGCGATTCTCAACCCCAGCAATCGCTACTTCGAGCTGGTGGAGAGTCCGGCAGACGTCATGGCCATTGTCGGCGAGCTCGGCGATCTGATCCGGAAGATGGGAGCGCGCCGTCTCGTCATCGATCCGGTCTACACGCTGATCAACACGTCGTTCTCCAGTCATTTCGCGACCTCGATTACTCAGTCGCTCATCAATGCGCTGGAAGATCTGCCGGTGACGACGCTGCTGGTCGGCGAAGAGGATGATCCGGAGCTGAACGCGGTCACGAGGCAGCTCGAGCACAATGCGGCTGGCGTCGTTTCGCTAACCCACGATGCTGCAACTGGCGGTCGGCTCATGCGTGCCTCCAACTTGCGCTATGCCAGCAACGATGATCTGACATCGCACTATCGCATTCTCAATGGCCGCGGCCTGATCAATTACCGCGGCGACGACGAGCGCACGGTCGATGTGACAAAGCCGTGGGAAACGTCGCGTGAGACATCGCGCAAAATCCTGGTTCTTGGCGCCAGCCAGGAGACGCTGCGGCGTGTGAAGGAATCGCTCGGCGATGAATATGAGGTGCAATCGGAACCGGACCTCAAAACTGGTGTCGAGCGCGTCAAGCGGGAACGGCCCGGCCTCGTGCTGGTGACGCCGAGCCGCTCCGTGACCGCCATCGCTGCCATTCTCGAGCTTGCGCATAGCTCGATGTCGTCGATCGCATTCTTATCGCCGAATGCGCATCGTCAGTCGGAACGTGTTCTTTATCTGCGCGCCGGAGCGGACGATTTCATCACCGAGCCATTTTCGCCCTCGGAATTGCGTGCTCGCGTCGACGCTCTCATACGCCGCAGCGGCCGGCGTCTCAACCTGCGCGGCTCCAAGCTGCACTCGATCACGCCCGATGAGATGTCTTCTTTGATGAATGCGGCGGACAATCAGACCGATCAGAAGCGCGGTCCGATGCTTCAAGCAAAGAGCGGCAAGGTCAACTTTGAGCCGGAATTCAACGAGCGTCTGCAGCGGAATGTCGATACGGTCCGCAAGCTCGATCAGCCCTTTGCGCTCTATTGGATCAAAGCGGACGAAAAGGACGCCGACCTCAATCGCGACCTAGCCAAGTTGTGCCGTCAGGAAGACATCGTTTGCCACAATCGCGACGGCGAGTTCGTGGCCATCCTCACCGGCGCCGACCAGAATGGCGTGAAAGGCTTCGAGAGCCGGCTGAACGAAAAGCTCGGCACGCGCCTGCGCGACACGGAGCGGGGTTTCGAACTGCACAACGCGTGATCGAATCTTGAGCTCGCTTGAAACATGCGTGCTGGTGCATCAAAAGAGCGGCTCAGGCCGCTCTTTTGTTTATGGCCGAGCTGGAATGACCAGCGCGCCGGATCTATTATTGTGAGTCGTTAAAAAAGCCGCGATCGCGCGACAAAGGCATACTTCCGGCGACGGGAGGGCGCAAAGTCTCAGGTCTGACATCAGACGGCTGGACTGCCGAACGTGATTTTGGGACGTTTATCTCCGCATTGGAGAACGGCATAGCGGATCGCAGGGCGAAGGAGCCTGATGCGTATTGCCGCGATCGCCGCGTTGCTGTTCACATTTGCCGCTTCAGCGTTCGCATACCAGGAGTCGGCCTGGATTCCGCCTTGGAACGCCGATGCCCTCAAATCCCTCCAGTCAAACCTCGGCGCGCTCAGCGAAACGAATCCCGTCTGGTATAGCTGGAACGCCGATGGAACGCCGCAGAAGAACTGGAACGCGGAAAACCCTTCATGGCGATCGTCGATGACCGGGACGAATCTGATCCCGACCGTACAGAACATCGTCAATGGCAGTTTCGACGGCAATGCGGCAGCCGCTATGCTCGCGTCGCCCGCGGCACGCGAGTCATCGGCCGCGGCAATTTCGCAGCTCGCGATCAACCAGGCGTTCGACGGAATCGATATCGACTATGAACGTGTCCCGACGGCGTCTCGCGACAACTTCACAGCCTTTCTGACGACGCTCGGACAAAAACTCCACGCGGCGAACAAGAAGCTCTCCGTCACCGTCTACGCAAAGACCGGGGAGAAAGACAACTGGAATGGCCCGGGTGGCGAAGATTGGCCGGCAATCGGCCGCATTGCCGACTCCGTGAAAATCATGGCCTACGACTACAGCTATTCGGGCAGTGCGCCGGGTCCGATCGCGCCGCTCGATTGGATCGACCGCGTGGCCACGTATGCGCAAAACGTCATCCCTAACGATCGCATCATGATCGCGCTGCCGTGGTACGGATACGACTGGAGCGGCGGAGCTGCAGCAGACCTGACCTACGCCGCTGCCATGCAATTGGCGCAGAACAACGGCGCGACGATCTCGCACGACGCGAACGGTGAAGCTACATTCTCTTACAGCGGTCATACCGTGTTTTTTCAGGATGCGGCGAGCTACGCCAGGAAAGTGCAATTGCTCAAAGAGCGGCACGCGTCCATTGCCGGCTTCGCCGCCTGGAGCGCCGGCGTCGAAGATCCCGCGCTCTGGAATGTGATCCGCGGTTCGAGCTCGTCCGGCGCCGCGCCACCGCCCGCGCCTGCGGCCAGTATCGCTATTTCCGGTCCGGCATCTCTCACGGTCAGCCGCGGATCATCGATCGCCGCGAATTACCAGCTCGTCGCCGTCAATGGATTTAGTGGAACGGCAGCGGTCGCGGTTCAGCCTCCGAGCGGTTTTGACGGAACGATTACCGCGGATGCGGCGTCCATCGCCGCGGGCGGATCCATTCGAATCACCGCCAACACGACATCCCGCACGGCGCCCGGTGCCTATGCATTCCAGGTCACCCTGACGAGCGGCACTCTTACGGCCACGCAAGCCGTCACGATTCAAGTGAACGATGTTTCGCGGCGGCACGCGGCGAAGTAGAGAATGGAAGTGCACGCAGTCGCGTACTCCGGCTGCAGGTTTGGAGCTTATTGCCGGAACTCGTAGAATAACCAGATGAATGTGACCCTGTCCGTCGATGATGAAATCCTTGCTCGCGCGGAAGAACTAGCGAGTCGTCGGGGCACCTCCTTGAACCAGATGGTTGGGGACTACCTCCAGCAACTGGCGTCCGGCCTATCGACCGGCGAGATGGTCGCTGAGCTGGATTCGCTGTGGAGCGTGAGCGCAGGTGACTCTGGTGGCCAGCGCTGGACGCGCGAGGAACTTCATGAGCGTTCTGGCGTTCGTTGATACGAACGTACTTCTGTATGCCGATGATCGCGCATTTCCGCTGAAGCGCGAGCGTGCACAACAGTTGATTAAGGAGATCGCGAGCGACAAGAGTGGACGGATCTCGCTCCAGGTTCTGCAGGAGTATTTCTCGGCTGCGACCCGGAAACTAGGACTGAAAGCGGAAGAAGCACGCCGGCGTGTCGAGATCTACTCACGACTCGATGTCGTCAAGCTCGAGGTTTCCGATCTGCTAGGTGCAATCGATCTTCATCGGCTCCATGGCTTCTCAATTTGGGATGCGCTGATATTGCGCGCGGCGCTAATCTCCGGTTGTCGCAAGGTCTACACGGAGGATCTTCAAAACGGTTTCCGCATTGAGAACCTCGAGGTCGTGAACCCCTTCATCTAATGGTTGCGATTCGCGAAAGCCGCCGCGTTATGCCGGCCGGCTTCAAACGCCGCGAGTCCCTCACCGCCACGTCACATCCCACTCGCAATGCGGCGCTCCCTTGGCGTAGCACTGCGTCTGCTGGACGCGCACGTCTTTTACGCCGGTTAATTCGGCCATGCGCTCGATCCATCCGGTGATGCGCGCGCAGCCGGCCGTTTCGGATGGGAAGTCGAGCAGCTTGATCGTCGCGCCGCGATCGGTCTGATTCTCGATGCGGATCTGCCCGCGGTTGTAGAGCGTGCTCCACATGCTCGAAGCCTTGCTGATCAGCGCCGCCGGCGTGAGGATCAGCGCGAAGAAACGGTAAATGCCTTTGACTGCGTCCGACGCTCCCTCGCGTCCCGCGCGCCGGGCGAACTGTTCCACCGGCTCGCCTTTCGCCTTCGCGGCCTCGGCGGTCAGCTCATTAAGAATATGGACGGGGATCGTCTCGGTGGCCAGCACGATGCCGCCCAATCGTTTGGCGTACTCGGCGGGAAGCGTTTGCAACGCGGCCGTGCGCTGCTCGGCGGAAAGCTCCGCTTCGAGAAATTTCTGCAGGCTGCGAACCGGCGAGCCTTTGACGGTGACGCTCTCATCTCGTGCCAGGGAAGTCCTCCACTCGCTGCGAGTTTGACCGGATGCGCTGAGTATAATCCACGCTCCCGCGGGCAGCGGACGGCGTTCCGGCAGCAACGCGGAACCTCCGCACGCAAGCCGCGCATCGGAGGCAACATGGACGAACAGACAGGCGGTGCGGCAGAGGCCAGCGCCGCCATCGCGGAAGCAGAATCGCACAACGAGCCGAAGATCGGATCGAAGGACAAGTTGGAAGAGCTTTGCGTCAACACGATCCGCTTCCTCGCCATCGACGGCGTCGAGAAAGCGAAGTCCGGCCATCCCGGCGCGCCGATGGGCATGGCCGACATGGCCTACGTACTCTGGACCGATTTCATGCGTCACGATCCGAAGCAGCCCTCCTGGCAGGATCGCGACCGCTTCGTTTTGTCCGCCGGTCACGCATCGATGCTGCTCTACTCATTGCTGCATCTCACCGGCTATCCGGAGATGGCGCTCGATCAGTTGAAGAGCTTCCGGCAGTGGGGCTCGAAGACCGCCGGACATCCTGAATATGGCGACGCGCCTGGCATCGAAGTCACGACGGGTCCGCTTGGCCAGGGATTCGCGAACGGCGTGGGGATGGGCATCGCCTCGAAGATGATGGCGGCGCGTTTCAACACGGACGACGCGTTTCATCCCGTCCAGAACTGGATCTACGTCATCTGTTCCGATGGCGATCTCGAAGAAGGCATCAGTTCCGAGGCCGCGTCGCTCGCCGGTCACCTCGGGCTCGGCAATCTGATCTACCTCTACGACGACAACGACGTCACGCTCGACGGCGACAAACGCTTGTCAATGTCCGAGGATGTGAAGAAGCGATTCGAAGCGGCGCACTGGCATGTGCAGAAGATCGATGGCCACGATCGCGACGCCGTCCGCAAAGCCATTCGCAAAGCGCAGAAGGTGACTGACAAGCCGTCGATGATCATGGCCAAGACGGTGATCGGGCAGGGGAGTCCGAAGTTTCACGGCACGTCGCGCGCGCACGGCGAACCTCTCGGTCCCGAGGAAACGGCGGCGACGAAAGTGGCGCTCGGCTGGCCTGCCGAGCCAACGTTCTACGTGTCCGATGAAGTGCAGGCCGAGTTCACGCGCAAGGTGAAGAAGCTCGCGCGCGCGCGCAAGCAATGGGACAAAGGAATGGCCGAATGGCGCTCGCGCAATCCGCAACTGGCCGCGGAGTGGGACGGTTATTGGTCGCACGCGCTGCCGGAAGGTTACGAGCTGCAACTCGCCGAGGCGGGGAAGACGGACAAGCCGATCGCGACGCGCGAGCTGTCGAATCAGGTCATCCAGAAAATCGGCGACATCGCTCCGTTCGTCGTCGGTGGCGCGGCCGATCTCGCCTCATCGACGAAAACGAATTTCAAGAATGGGGGCTCCATCGAACGCGCCAAAGGCGATACGAACGATCCGCCGCCGTTCGATGAGTTCAAAGGCAAGAACCTGCACTTCGGCATCCGCGAGCATTCGATGGGCGCCGAGATCAACGGCATGACTCTTTACGGTCCGTTGCGCGCGCACGGCTCGACTTTCCTGATTTTCTCGGACTACATGCGACCGGCGATCCGTCTCGCCGCGCTGATGAAGATCCCGTCGATCTTCGTCTACACGCACGATTCCATCTTCCTCGGTGAAGACGGGCCCACCCATCAATCGGTCGAGCAACTCTTCGCGCTCCGCCTGATCCCGAACATGACGCTCTTCCGGCCCGCTGACGGCGTGGAAACGGGAATGGCGTGGGCGTATGCGATCGGCAGCAAACACGAAGGCCCGACGCTGCTCGTGTTCACGCGGCAGAAGGTCGACATCATCCCGCACGGCACCGATTTCGATCCGCACCAGGTTTGGAAGGGCGCGTATGTGCTCGACGGCTACACCGACGGCGACTTTACCTTCATCGCCACCGGCTCGGAAGTGACGCTGGCCGTTCGCACCGCCGAGCTTCTGCGCAAGGAAGGGATTCGAGCCCGCGTCGTCTCCGCCCCATCGCTCGATCTTTTCGATCGTCAACCTGTTGACTACCAGAACGAGATCCTGGGCGACCGCAGCCGCATCGTGGCCATCGAAGCCGGCCGCTCCTCCGGCTGGTACAAGTACGTCAACCACGACGCCTTGGTCATCGGCGTCGACCGCTTCGGCGCTTCTGCGCCGCTGGCCGATCTCGAAACGCATTTCGGCTTCACACCCGAGGCGGTCGCGGAAAAGGTGCGGGGCTGGCGGAAGTAGTCACGCGAAGGCGCGAAGACGCGAAGGGAATCCTGCCCTTTGATCGTCGCGCCTTCGCTGGTTGAAAGTAACGATAAAAACATATTGACAAACGATAAATCGCGACCTACGATGCAGTGGTATGAACACACCGCCATCGACAAAGCGAATCCCGACAATTTTTCTTCAGGCCGTCATTGTGCTCATCGGCATCGGCGCTCTTGCTCTCATGCTTTGGGAACCGCATATCGAGGGCAGAAACGCGCACGCCACAACCTTTGAAATCTACTTCAAAGATCCCTTTCTGGCGTACGCATATTTGGCGTCGATTGCGTTTTTCGTGGCGCTCTTCCAGGCGTTCACGTTGCTGGGTTACATCAGGCGCAATCAAGTATTCTCACTAGATTCGGTCAGGGCTCTGCGGATCATAAAATACTGCGCAATCGCACTGGCCACGATGATTGGAGCGGCTGTCGTTTACCTGTTCATCTTTGTGCGCCACAAGGATGACATTGCGGGTGGTGTGGCCATGGGTCTGATGATGATTTTTCTCTCATCTGTAATCGGCACCGCAGCCGCTGTGTTTGAGAGGCTTTTGCAAAATGCCGTGGACATAAAGTCCGAGAACGACTTAACGGTATAGAACGATGCCAATCATCATCAACATCGACGTCATGCTGGCGAAGAGAAAAATGAGTGTGACCACGCTCGCCGAAAAAGTCGGCATCACAATGGCGAATATCTCCGTACTGAAAAATGGCAAGGCCAAAGCAATCCGGCTATCGACACTGGAAGCGATTTGCAGCGCGCTCGAATGCCAGCCTGGAGATATTTTGGAATATAAAGACTAGGCGGCGGCTGCTGCGGAAACGCGGTGTCAGCTTAGCGGGCGTTAAGCAATGCGTACACGTGGAAGTCTCGCGCGACTCCCCTGGCGATGCGGTACTGCTGCAGCGTACCTTCACGCTGAAAGCCGAGGGACTCGAGGAGCCGGATCGATGGTGTATTGCTGGTCATGACAAACGCATGCACGCGGTTGAACCGTGCGGTGTCGAACGCCCAGGCAATCACTCGACCGACGGCACTGCCCATCAGACCTTGGCGCCAGAAGGCCGGAGCCAGATCGTAGACCAGCTCCGCGTGTGCATGCGGCAGCGACCAATTCGAAAAACCGCAGGTGCCAATGAGCCGGTCGCTGCGGTCCGCAAGAGCCCAGCGACACGACGAACCCGACGCATAGCCCGCTATTTGGCTGGAGATCATGGCTTCGACACCCGCGAGGTCGAGCTCAGGAAAGCTTGTGTGCTCGATGACGGCCGGATCGGAGAGGTATGCAAGCCACGCGGGCGCATCGCCGGCCCGGAGCGGGCGAAGCCGGAGATCGCCCAAGAACCATGTCGGAGGAAGTGTTACGTCCGGAACCGCCATAGTGACCATCATCGTTTGCCTCTGCCGCCCAACGGACCTGCGCTCTCGTGGCGTGGCCCGCGAGCGAAATAGTACGCTCTTGTGACGGGCAACGCGCTCCAAGTCTGGTCCAGCACCGAGTTAGACGACGACTTTTCATCGCGCGCGCCGGGCCAATTGCCGATCGCGCATACGAATTCACCCGTTGACCATGACGCCACACGGACGAGCGTCTCTACAGTGCCGTCGGAACGCGATATCGTAACGCACGCCAGCTCGATCGATCACGGCTCTTGTGACGACCCTTTATTGACGAATGCAAGGCCTTCGAGCTCATCGAGCGACAGATCCCGATTCCTCCAGTTGCGGGGCAGCACGAAGGTTACCGCGTCGCCCAGTAGGATTGGACGATCACCAATGTGAGGATGGCCCTTGACGTGCGCGAAGAGCAGGGTATCGAAGCGTTCGGGACTGACGACGGCGAATGCGGCGACACTCGAGACGATAACGCTGCCGTCCGACAAAGACTCTTCATGGACATTGAGCTCGAGGCGTTCCACTTGCGCGACGACGAGCTGCCCCTCATACGAACCGGGTATCTCGGCAGAAGGTGTTGGCGTGGAAGGTTGACTCGGCACGTGAGCGCACGCGCCGAACGCCATGAGAAAGGCCGCCAGAAGCGATGGGATTCCGATACGAAAGGACATACCAGGCATCAACTCTAGCAGCAGATCGGCACGAGGGGTCATACCGGAAGTAGAAGTGACGGGGGAGGGAGTCTGGCGGGTATTTTCATTCTGGCTCCGTCACTTCCACTTCCGGTATGACCCCTCCTCACGCGCTGATGCGGTAACGCAGCGGTTCGTGTCGGGTGGAACCGTGAGTTAGCCGCCTGGCGTCGGGTTAAGCGATTCGACGACGGGAGAGTTTCACAGCAATCACTGAGGTTGCGAAGATGACTGCTGCCCAGCAGCACACTAGCGAAGGCACCGAGCATCTCAGCGTTCGTGTTGAAGTCCCAGTGGTGAGTCGGGTCGGAAGTGTTGACGCCGAGCCTGCCAAGGAATTCCACAAAGAAGAGGCCCGGAATAGCGAACAAGTGAAGCGCCGCCACGAGCGAGAACACGACAGCAAACGAAATGACAGCGGCTAGCA
>DATAMS010000559.1:0-7203 GCA_036260495.1 Thermoanaerobaculia bacterium | reverse complement strand
CCCCACGCCCCACACCCAAGTCACCCTCACCAACCCCGACCGCGTCCTCTATCCGCGCGACGGCATCACCAAGCAGGACGTGGCTGATTACTACGCCGCCGTCGCCGAGCCGATGATCCGCGCGCTGCGCGACCGGCCGCTGGCGCTCGAGCACTGGAACGAGGGCATCGACAAGCCGTCGTGGTTTCACCAGGACGTCGGCCGCGGCGCGCCGTCGTGGGTCAGCTCGATCGAGACGCCGACGCGCACGACCGGCAAAAGCGTGCGTCATCTGGAGGTTGATCGTCCCGAGACGTTGCGATGGCTCGCGCAAATGTCGGTGCTGACGATTCACATGTGGGCATCGCGCGGCGTCAGCCTCGAGGAGCCTGACTGGCTCGTCTTCGATCTCGATCCGGCCAAAGGAAAAGGAATCGAGCAAGCCATCGAGGCAGCGCTGATCATTCGCCGCCTTCTGGATCATCTTCGGCTTCCGTCATTGCCGAAGACGTCCGGCAAACGCGGCATTCACGTCCTGATCCCGCTTGCCGGCGGCTACACGCACGAAGAAGCGAACGAGTTTGCCTGCTCGATCGGCAATGCGGTCACGTCGAAGGTCCCCGAATTCACGATGGAGCGCGCCCTGAACAAACGGCAGGGGAGGCTCTACCTCGACTGCATGCAGAACGCGTACGGCAAAACGATCGTCGCACCCTACTCACTTCGCGCCATCGACAGCGCGCCGGTCTCTGCTCCCCTGAAATGGGAAGAAGTCACGAAGAAACTCGACCCAAAAAAGTTCAATCTCCGCACGATGCCCGCGCGCCTGGCAAAAGTAGGCGACCTCTTCGCCCGCATCTTCGCAGATCGCGTGAAGTTGCCGGAGTTGAAGTGACTGCAATTGCGGAACGCCGCCGTCCCGGCGGCTGGCCCGGTGGCGTCCCGCCGCCGAACTTGAAACTGCCGGAGCCGAAATGATCACCCAATGGCTGGAACGCCAACTTCTCCCACCACGCTCCGGCGTCTCGGTCGCCGACGTAGTCACGCGCGCCGGCTGGATTCCAAGCGCGGGCGGCACCGGACCGTACCTCGCGTTCCGCGCGCGCATCCCCTCGCTCACTCGTCAAGATGTTGACGATGCGGTCGCACGCATGGACGTGCTCGAGCTTCCCGCCGTCCGCGACACCGCCTTCCTCGTACCTCGCGCCGCCGCCGGCCTTGCCCTCGCCGCCGGCCGCCGCTCGCTCGATGACCGCCTGCGCAAGTTACCGGTCGAGCGGCGCGTGATCGAAGCGCTCGCAAAGAAAGTCGTCAAAGCGATCGGCGGAAACGCCCTCACGGCCGATCAACTGCGCCGCGAACTTCCTGCGACTTCCATCGAAGACCTCGGCGACGCCGGCAAAGCCCTCGGAATCACCTCGACGCTGACCGCCGCGCTCAAACTTCTGCATGCCGAGGGGAGAGTGTTGCGGACGACGAGCGAGGGGAAACTCGACGGTCGCACGCATCTCTATCGCCTCTGGCCGGAAGAAATCGAGATCACCCGGCCCGACAATCTCGATCGCGCGCTGGCGCAGCGTTATCTGACGTGGGCCGCTCCCGCCTCGATCGACGATTTCGCCTGGTGGGCCGGCATCGGCAAGCGCGCCGCAAAGGAAGCAATCGGACCGCTGCGCATCGATGACGTTCTCTCGCAACCGTCGCGCCGCGATGACGAGATCGTCCTGCTCCCATTCCGCGACAACCTCTTCGGCCTCCATCGCGGCCTCGAGCCCTTTGTCGAAGACGACGACGCGGAGGTGATGGACACAGGCGGCAAGGCGGTGCCCGCGAAGGACGCGCTGATGCTCCACCACAACGCCATCGTCACCGGCGGGGTCTTGCGCGGGATCTGGGAATTCGATGGGGAGCGCGTCGTCGCGAAAGTCTTCGGCAAAGCGCCGCGCGGATTGGACGCAACGATCGCTGCGATAGAGCAGTTCATCCGCGAACAGCTCGGCGACCACAAGTACTACGCATTCGATTCCGGCGCGACGAGGATGAAGCGCGTCGATTTCGTTCGCTCTTCATGAACAGAGAAAACCGTTTCACGCGGAGACGCGGAGAGCGCGGAGAAAACCTCCGCGTCCTCCGCGTCTCCGCGTGAAACGGTTTTTCGTGTTCTCAGTGTCCTCAGCGTCCTCACGATACACTCCACGCGTGAGAGCCATCATCACCGGTGCATCCAGCGGAATCGGCGAAGCACTCGCGCGGGAGCTGGCCCGCCGCGGTTGGACGCTCGCACTCCTGGCGCGGCGCGCGGACCTGCTGGATGCGCTCGTCCGCGAGCTGCCAACAAAATCGGTCGCGCTGCCGTGCGATGTGACCAACGCGGACGCGGTTCGCGAAGCCGTGAAAAAAGGGGAAGAAGCACTCGGCGGAACTTTCGATCTCGCCATCGCCAACGCCGGAGTCGGCGTCCCATCGCATGCCGCCAAATTCGTTCTCGCCGACGCCGAGCTCATGGTCCGCGTCAACATCCTCGGCATGTTCAATCTCTTCGATGCCGTGATCCCGTCGATGGTCGAACGCCGGGCCGGACGTTTCGCCGGCGTCGCATCGATCGCTGGTCTGCGCGGTTTGCCGGCGACGTCGGTTTACTCGGCGACGAAGGCGGCGATGCAAGCGTTTCTCGAAGCCAGCCGCATCGATCTATTGCAATACGGCGTCGGCGTGACGACGATCAATCCCGGTTTCATCGAGACGGCGATGACGGAGAAGAACCGGTTCAAGATGCCGTTCCTGATGAAGGTCGATGATGCCGCGCACGTCATGGCCGATGGTTTGGAGCGCGGCAAGCGCGTGATCGAGTTTCCGCGTCCCATGTCCCTTCTGATGCGTTTCGCCCGCCTGCTGCCCGACGCCGTGTGGGATCGCGCGTCGTCGCCGTACGCGCGGCGCAAGATCGAACCGGAGAAAGTCAGACGATGAGCCGCGATCTCAAAGCAACGATGGGCGTCCGGCTCTGGGCCTTTCGCCACGTCTTCCTCCTCTACTTCACGAAACCGTCTGTGCTCGAAGTCAGCGAGCGCCGTTGCGAAGTGCGCATCCCGCTGAACTGGCGGACGAAGAATCATCTGAAATCGATGTACTTCGGCGCGCTCTGCATCGGCGCCGACGTCGCCGGCGGCTTGATCTGCTTTCATCTGATGTCGGCGATGAAGGTGCGCCTCTCGTTCGTGTTCAAAGCAGTGCGCGCCGAGTTTTTGAAGCGCCCCGAGGATGACGTGCACTTTGTCTGCGAGGATGGGGAAGCGATTCAGGCCCTCGTCCACCGCGCCGTCGCCAGCGGCGAGCGCGAAGAGACCACCGTTCACGTTACCGTGCGCGTTCCGAAAAAACTCGGCGACGAGGCGGTGGCGCAGTTCGAGATGACGCTGTCGGTGAAAGCGCAAAACCCACAGCCGCAAAGTCGAGTGAAGGCTTGACCTCGATGCTCTCGCGTCTCTGTCGTGCGTGATTCTCTCGGAATCGACTAATCTAGCAATCCGATGATCGACCAACCGATCGGTGTTTACGGCGGACCGGAGCTCATCGCGACGCTTCGCGGGCTTTGTCCGGCGCGCTCGTTTGTCGACGGCGCGGAGCGCGACCGCTGCCGCGTCGTGATCATCGATACCGATTCGCACGCGCTCCTTCCTGAGCCGCCGCGCAAGAGTCTCGTGCGTGTTTTATTCGAGGACGATGGGGCAGGCGAGGCGCGGCGCGAAGGCGACATCCGCGTTTCGCGCGCGGCATTTCTCGCGCGTCCCGAAGACACGCTGGCCGTCGCCGTCGAGCTCGCGGGCACGATCATCCATGCCGCAGGGTTGGAGTCCGAGGTTGCGTATCTGACGCAGATCCAGGAGCTGATGTCGATCTCGGATGCCGCGGCAGTCTCCGAGCGCATCACCCGAACCGTTCTCGACATGCTCGGGCTGACCCGCGGCGCGCTCTTCCTGCATGACCCGCGCATCGAGCGCTACGTCGTCAGCTACACCAGCGACCCGAAGATTCGCGAGACAGGGGAGTTTCTGCCGGGCATTCCGCCCGGTCTTTTGCAGCGCGCACTTTCGTCCGGCACGTCCTTTGCCGCCGACCGCGACGCCGGCATGATCGTCATGCCGATGCAGGCGCAGCACGATCTCATCGGCGTCATTCGCGTCACGCTCGATCCCGATGACGCCTACGACGAGGATGGCGCGACGAACGTGACCCGCTATCTCCGTTCGGTCGGTTCGGTGCTCAGCAACATTTATCAGCTCACGCGCAGCCGCGACCTGGCCATGCGCGACGATCTGACGAAGGCCTACAACCGCCGCTTTTTCGATTCGTATCTCGACGAGGAGATCGAGCGCGCCCGCCGCTACGCCGCAACATGCAGCATCATCTTTCTCGATCTCGACGATCTCAAGACCGTGAACAACGCGCACGGCCATCTTGCCGGGTCGCGCACGCTGCAGGAAGTGGCCAAGCGCATCCTCGCCGCCGTACGCGGAATCGACAAAGTCGTTCGCTTCGGCGGCGACGAGTTCTGCATCATCCTTCCGCAGACCGATCAGGAGCAGGCCGTCGCGGTCGCGCACCGGGTGCGGCGAGCGATGATGACCGCGCCTTTCCATCTCTCGGACGACATCGACATCGCCATCAGCGCCAGCTTCGGCATCGCCACCTACCCGACGCACGGCCTCACCAAGGACGACCTGATCCGCCAGGCCGACGCCGCGATGTACCGCGTGAAGTCGACGACGAAAGACGCGGTGGGCGTGGCGCTGGCCGGCGTCGACAGCAGCCGCGCGGCTACGCTCTGAATTGCAACTCTCCGCGTTCAAGGCATATATGATTGACACCATGAAGCCGAAAGATCACGAAGCGGCATTGTCACTGGCTTGCGGCGGGTGAAGATATGGACCTCCATTAGCCCAGCCTTGGCATCGTGGCATTTCCGGAGGCAGGCCTGATCCGTCAAGCTGACGTCGCAATTGCCGAGTGAAGTGACTACGAAAGACGTGTGGGCGATGATGAGGGGAGCGACGCCTTATCTTCGTCGTAGCGACTTGGCCACGACACGACGATTACCGCGTTTTGTGGGTGGCCGTCGGCGGGTGCGGAATGATTCTCGAATAGATCGTCCGATCGACAAAGAATGCCAATTCGTGGTGCAGGCGACGGCCTGGTTCTGTTATGACAAAGGTTGGAGTCCATGCCACGTTCGCAGCCATACCGCCGCCGATATCGATCGCGTAGGAAACGCCGACCCGCACTGCACCCATCTTCCACGAAGATGACGCGCGCTCCACGCTCACGTCGAATGCCGTTCCTACGCGATATCTGTCGAAGCTCTTGTCTATCAGCCTGTTCACGTAGGTGCCGCGGAAAACTGGTCCGTCCTCCGCAGTGTTCCGAAATGCCATGATCACCGAGCCGGTAACGCTTCGGTCTCGCGGTAGCTGGACCGATGTATCCAATTGAGCACCGATTTCGTAGTCGGTGTGCGTGTCGCAAGCGCGCCGAGCCGCGCTTCTATTGTTAGAGCTGCCACAGATGCTGCTTTGCTCGAACGAAGTCGTGATCAAAACCCTTCCGGAGTCTTTCTCGATACTCTTGGTCAAAGGATCGTGAATCTTGGTTAGCCTGTAGCGGGCGAGCTGAGTCGTCAGGCGATAGCGTGGCATTGTCGTGCTGGCTGACCCCTGCAGCGCGGTCAGCTTCACGTTCCCCTGATAGAGCCCGGAGTAGTAGCTGCCTACGACGTGCAGGAATTTGAGGTCTGTGTCACTGGGTCTCGTTCGCCAGTCGTAGTTCATCACGCCGCCCATTGCGGCGCGCCAAATCCGGAAGTCGGATCCGGGCTCGAGAGCTCTGTTCCCGGCTTTGTCAAACTCCGCGCCACGAATCCGTGGATCCATGAAATCGCTTATCTCGAACACATCGAGCTCCTGCGCAGTCGACGCCGAGGCCGCGAGAAGAAGGACGATCGCCAGAGCCGACTGCCTCAGGAAGCGTATCAACGCATCACCACGGTGACTTTGCCAGGGAGTGGCGGACGGGTTTTCTGGTAATCACGCGTCGCACCTGAATTGCTCTGATTCGCCTGGAGTGCGGCTTCATCGTTTATTCTCTTGAGGTCGTCTTTGGTCTTCGCGCATGCACCGCTCTCAACATCAGAGCGATGGACCGGAAACCGGGCAACTTCGATTCCCGAGCGCAGCACTTTCACTTCGACGACGTCAGCACGTCCGAGGTTGGCTACCGTGTTTGCGGCATCGTCGACGCGTGCGCGCGAAGAGCAGACGTAGCCATCGAAATCAGGGTCTGGGTGGCGGGGTGCAAAGGAGAAACGAACGTCCGGTTCGTCGCTGCTAGCTGCGATTCCCCAGCTTGGATCACGTAGATCGCAGTAGACCGAATACTCGAGGGTGCAGTTGTCTTTCCACGTTGGCTTCGGTATCTGTGCGCAGCAAGCCTGCCCGTCTACCTGTTTGGAGATTGTGATTGCATAGTCTGGATCAATCGGAAACGGCTTGTCCTCGACCTTGAGGACACCCTTGTAGGCGGTGTCTCCGTCCTTATCCAAGGTGAAGGGTTGATTCCCGATCTTAATGTGGCCTGACCCGCCTCCCTGGCATCCATAGAATTGCACTCGTATCTTCGGACTGTTTCTGCATGCGGCGACGGCCTCGTAGGCGACAAGTATGAGCAGAATGACGAACACTCTTTTCATGGGCAGGTATCCTTTGGTTGCTTCCCGGTTGTTCTCTCCAAGACCCAAGATTGCATCGCGTCTTTGGTCATTGGCATCGTTACGGGTTGAGGATTCTCCAATCGGTTGAGGCGGTCCCGCTCGTGTACGTTGATCGTGAGAACGGCTATCGTAGAGCAGAGATCCTCGGCCACTTGTTGTTTGTATTTGTCCTTCAGGTTCGAGTCATCGGTGGGCGCTCCGACAAACGTTAGATTCTCGCCGTACAGCGTCAAATCAACGCTGCCTCCTGCTGGCACGATCATCGATCCACGATTGACGATATCGAGGTCCGAAGCCAGCACCTTCGAAGGCCCACTACCAGTTTTAGTGAACTCGATGCGAGCGTTGTCGACTTGGGCGGATCGTCCACCGTCGTTGGTCAGTCGTACTGCGATGAAGTGGTGGTTATCGTCCTTGGCCCGATCAACATCAAGAAAAAAACCTGAAGTTCGCGATCGCAG
>DATAMS010000551.1:0-2918 GCA_036260495.1 Thermoanaerobaculia bacterium | reverse complement strand
CCGCCGATTCGCTCTTCACGCGCTTCTGCGAATTGATGATGACCTCGGCCACGCGATCGTTCAGGAAGGCGGAGAAAAAGTTGATCATGCAGATGCCGCCGTTCTTGGCCAGATCGCGCAGCATGGCGTCGGTCATGTTGCGAGGGTGGCGGCAGAGCGCGCGGCATGATGAATGCGTGGCCACGAGCGGAACGCGCGTCGTCTCCAGCGTCGCGTAGAAGGCTTTGTCGGAGACGTGGGAGATGTCGACGATCATGCCGAGGTCGTTCATGGTACGGACGACGTCGCGGCCGAAATCGGTGAGACCGTTGTGCCGTCCGCCGTCGCCCGACGAGTCGCACCAGTTGTTTGTGTTGACGTGCGTCAGAGTCATGTAGCGCGCGCCGAGGCGATAGAAATCGCGCAGGATGGAGAGTGAATCCTCGATGGCGTGTCCGCCTTCGACGCCGATCATGAGCGCGGTCTTGCCATCCGCCTTGGCCTGACGAATGCCCGCGGCGTCATCGCAAAACGTCAGCACATCCGGGCGCCTCTGCACCTCGGCGTGAATGAGCTCGATGAGCCGGTAGGCGAACCGAGCGGCGCCGCGCCCCGCGTAAAACGGAGGAACGTACGCGGCGAAGAACGAGGCCGTGATGCCGCTATCGCGCAGCGATTTCAGATCCGCCTGCGCTTCAGGATCGTGTTCGTCGAGATGAAGGTTGTGGCGGATCAGACGGTAGGGCGTGTCGCAATGTCCATCGACGATGATAGCCCGGCGATGTACGGCCGGGACGATGACGGATGCGTTGGGATCATTCGTTGTTGAAGTAGTCATCGATTGCGAGTGGGGTGTGGGGAGTGGGGTGTGGGAGATCAATCTTTGAGATTCTATTACGAGCGAAGTTGATCGCGCCGCAGAGGCATTTGACCCGGATGACTTTGCTCCCACCCCCCACACCCGACCCCCCACACCCCGTACACTACCGATCCAATGAATCTTCCTCTTCAAATTGCCTGGCGTTATTTGCGGCGGCCGACGGACCGGCTGGTGTCGGCGGTGGGGTTCGTGTCGGTGCTTGGGCTCGTGATCGGGGTGATGGCGTTGGTGATCTCGATGGCGCTGATGACCGGGTATCGCGGAGATCTGCAGAAGAAACTGCTCGGCGGGAACGCGGAGATTTTCGTCTACTCCGTCGGCGGGCCGATCGAGGATACGAAGCAGGTTGTGGCGACCGTGCGCGGGACGCCGGGTGTGAGCGAGGCGGCGCCGGTGTTGTTTCAGCGCGCGCTGGTGACCACGGAGCGCAACTCCACCGGCACGGAGACGATGTTGAAGGGAATCGAGCCGGCGCGCGCAGCCGGTTCGCCGATGATCGCGAAGATCGTCGGTACCCGCGGTAAGTTCGATACGGCGGCAGGGGAGCGAGGCGTAGCCGTCGGGCGCTATCTGGCGACGAAGCTTGGCGTAACGACTGGCCAATCGATCAGCATCACGGTGCCCACGGAAAACGGCGGCAGCTTCATGCCGCGCAGCGCGTCGTTTGTGGTGACGAACGTGTTCGACACCGGCTTCTACGAGTTCGATGCCCGCTGGCTTTTCATCGACCTCGGCGAAGCAGAATCGCTGCTTAACGCTCCCGGCGCGGCGAATCTGCTGGAGGTGAAGCTGGCGCCGGGTGCCGATCTCGATCAGGTTGCGCGCGCCATCGAGAAGCGTACCGAGCATCGTTACGCCGTTTCCGACTGGCGTGACATGAACCACCAGCTTTTTTCGATGCTGAAGATTCAGCAGCTCGTGCTCTTCATCGTGATTGGCCTGATCGTTTTCGTTTCGACGTTCAACATCGTCTCGACGCTGATCATGACGGTTCACGAGAAGCGGAAGGAGATCGGCATCCTCTCGTCGATGGGAGCGCATTCGGGGACGGTGACCCGCATCTTCGTCTGGTACGGAACGATGGTCGGCTTTCTCGGCACGGCTACCGGCATTCTGATCGGCATCGTGATCTGCGGGCTGATCACGCGCTTCCACCTGGTCTCGTTCCCGCCCGAGATCGCGCAGGTCTACTTCGTCTCGTCGATCCCTTTCATCACGCGTCCCGTCGATCTGACAATCATCGCCGCGTTCTCGATCATCGTGTCGTTCGGAGCGACGATTTTGCCGTCGCTGCGGGCGGCGCGGTTGAATCCTGTGGAGGCATTGAGGCACGAGTAGCTGACGAGGCTTGTAGAGACGTAGGTCGGACTCTCCAGTCCGACATCACGTGCAGCCGGACTGGGAGAGTCCGGCCTACGTTCTATAATCCGCCCCAATGCCTACCCGCTTGATTCTTGAAGATGGAACTGTGTACGACGGCGAAGCCTTCGGCGCGACTGCGAACACGATCGGCGAAGTCGTTTTCAATACCTCGCTGACCGGATATCAGGAGATCGCCACCGATCCTTCCTACCGGTTCCAGATCGTCGTCATGACCTATCCCCACATCGGAAACTACGGCATCGAGAAAGCTGTAGCCCAGAACGAAGTACCGCAGGTCGCCGGCTTCGTCGTGCGCGACGCGGTGTCGGAGCCGTCGAATGCTCATTCCGAGATGCCGCTGGCAGACTACTTTGTGCAGAACGGCATCTCGGCGATTCAAGGAATCGACACGCGCTCGCTCACGCGGAAGATTCGTAACGAAGGTGCGATGCGCGGAATGATCACGAGCGAGAGCGCGCGCGACGTCGCCAGCATCGTCGATGAGATCCGGCAGGCGCCATCGATGAGCGGACTCGATCTCGTGCAGCGCGTGACGGCGCTCCGTCCGTACACGTTCGACGAGCCGCCCGACGAGGTGAAGAAGCGGATCGCGTTGTATGACTTTGGCGTGAAGCGCGACATCCTGCGGCACCTTTCGAGGCAGGGTTGCGACGTGACGGTCTATCCGGCGACGACG
>DATAMS010000541.1:0-2276 GCA_036260495.1 Thermoanaerobaculia bacterium | reverse complement strand
TCCTGCCATCAGCGGCGATCGCATCGCCTTCGGATACGCGAACGATCTCTGGGTCGCGAATCTCGACGGCTCCGGCGTGCGGCGGCTCACGTCGCATCCCGGCATCGAGTCGGGTCCGCGTTTTTCGCCCGACGGGAAGTGGATCGCATTCACGGGGCGCTACGAAGGGAACACGGACGTTTACATTGTGTCGTCCGAGGGGGGAGTGCCGAAGCGGCTGACATGGCATCCGAAGGCTGACGTTGCCCTCGGTTTCACGCCGGATGGCGCCAACGTCGTCTTCACCTCGCCGCGCGAGGTTTACACCACCCGCTACGTGCAACTTTTCACAGTGCCAGTCGGCGGCGGGATGGCTACGCGGCTTCCGATTCCGCACGCGGCCAAAGCCGTGTTTTCGTCCGATGGAAAGAAGATCGTCTACGTTCCGCTTGGCGACGCCTTCAACGAATGGAAGCACTACCGCGGCGGCCAGGTCTCGAACCTCGTCATCTTCGATACGACGACCTACGCGACCGAGCATGTGCCGCAGCCGGCCGGGCGCTGCAACGACACCGATCCGATGTGGGTCGACGGCAAGATCTACTTCCGTTCCGATCGGGATGGTGAGTTCAATATTTACAGTTATGACCCGGCCACGAAGAAGATCGCGAAGCTGACGGATCACAAAGACTTCCCGATCGTGAATGCGACCGGCGGCGCGGGCAAGATCATCTACGAACAGGCCGGCTACCTTCACGTGCTCGATCCGAAATCCTCGAACGACAGCCGGCTGAAGGTCGGTGTCGCTGCCGATCTCGTCGAGAGCCTTCCGCGTTTCGTAAAAGGGAAGAAGTACATTCGCGACGTCGCGGTCTCGCCGTCCGGCGCGCGTGCGGCGTTCGAATTTCGCGGCGAGATCTTCACCGTTCCGCGCGAAAAGGGCGACGATCGCAACCTGACCAACACGCCCGGCGCGAACGACCGTTCGCCGGCGTGGTCGCCCGACGGCAAATCGATCGCCTGGTTTTCCGACCGCAGTGGCGAGTACCGGCTCTACATCAGCGATCAGTCAGGCAAGGGAACGCCGCGCGAGATCAAGATCGACGGCGCCGGCTTCTACGATGATCCGAAATGGTCGCCTGATTCGAAGAAGCTCAGTTTCGCCGACAACTCGCGCTCGATCTATGTCGTCGATGTCGCCACCGGCGCGGCGGACAAAGTCTCGAGCGATGTGCTTTACGGTCCGGTGCGCGTTCTCAACCACTCGTGGTCGCCCGACTCGCAGTGGCTGGCGTACACGCGCAACACCGACACGTACATGAATCGGATTTACCTCTACTCAACCGGCGAGAAGAAGTCGTACCCGCTCACCGATCCCTACACCGATGCCGGGCAGCCGGTCTTCGATCCGAACGGAAAGTATCTCTACTTCCTCGCCTCGACCGACGCCGGCCCGGTCGAGGATTGGTTCGCGCAGTCGAACGCCGATCTGAAAGCCACGCAGTCGATCTACCTCGCCGTCCTTCCGAAAGGCGTCGTCTCGCCGATCGCGAAAGAGAGCGACGAAGAGGCGGCGAAGAGCGCGGACGAGTCGGCGATGAAGCCGGAGACGAAAGCGAGCGACAAGCCCGCGGATGAAAAAGCGAGCGCGGACAAGACAGCGAAGGCAGCGGCCAAGACTGTGAAAGTCGTCGTCGATTTCGACGGACTCACGCAGCGCATCGTCGCGCTGCCGCCGAAGCCGGCCGGATACGACTCGCTGCAAGTGGGCAAGTCCGGCCAGGTTTTCTATCTCAAGTCCGGCGGGTCGAATCGATTCGGAGCCGAAGACACAAACCTGACGCGCTTCGATCTGGAAAAGCGCAAAGAGGAAACGCTGCTCGAGAAAGTCGATTCGTATCTGCTCTCCGCCGACGGCAAGCGGATGCTGGTCAGCAAAGACGGCTGGTCGCTCATCGACGTTGGCGACAAGCTCGACACCTCGAAGTTCAAACTGGCCACCGACCGGCTGCAGGTCAAGATCGATCCGCGCGCGGAGTGGCGGCAGATCTTCGACGAATCGTGGCGCATCAATCGCGATTACTTCTACGACCCCAACATGCATGGCGCCGATTGGAACGCCATGCGCGCCAAGTACGCGGTCTTCCTGCCCGACCTGGCCGTGCGTCAGGACCTCAATCGCCTGATGACGTGGATGCATTCGGAGCTGTCGGTCGGTCACCACCGGCTGAGCGGCGGCGATTCGCTTGCCGAGGTCGAAGCGGTTCCGGGCGGACTCCTCGGCGCAGACTACAAAA
>DATAMS010000540.1:0-5810 GCA_036260495.1 Thermoanaerobaculia bacterium | reverse complement strand
CACCCCTCGATGCCGCCGCGCGCCGCATACTCCCACTCGGCCTCCTTCGGCAACCGGCCTCCGGCCCACGCACAAAAATCGCGCGCTTCGTTCCAATCGACGTTGACGACAGGATGGAGCGCCTTCGTCTCGTCTGCACTGCCATGGCACGCGCCGCCATCGACGCATTGCTGATATTGCGCGTTCGTAACCGGCGTTTTGGCCAGGTAAAACGGTTTGCTGATCGTCACCGCGTGCGCCGGTTTCTCATTTTCGTCGCAGCCGGCATCGCCCTTCGTGCAGCCCATTGTGAATGTGCCGGCGGGGATCGGCAGATACGGGATTCCGGACACGTTGACGACCTGCGACGCCATCTGCGCCGCCCGCAATTGGGCCACATCGCCCTTTCGCGCATCTTCCACAGCCGGGTCTTTGGCCGCTTCTTTCTCATCGGCGCGGCGCAGATCCAGCTTCGCGAGTCCCTGCCGGTAACGCTGCACTTGCGGCGCAATCGCGATCGCCCGCGCGTAGTACTTGCCCGCCGCTTCCGACTCGTGCAGCGCCTCGCAGAGGGCGCCGAGGTTGTAGAGCAACGGCGCTGAGGTGGGTGAGGTCGACAGAGCGTTTTCCCAGAGCGAGCGCGCACCGGCGTAATCGCGTTTGTAGAACTTCTCCATACCTTCGTGAACCAGCGGCGCGTCATGGTCGAGCGCGATCAGCTCAGGAAACATCTGCGCCGCGAAGCCACCGATGATCTGAACGGCCGCGTCGTTCATGGCGTCGTTCCATGCCGTGTGCCGATCCGCGTCCGAGCCAACTCCTTCCACGCTCACGCTGCCGATCCGTTCGCCTGTGCCAGGCTTGAATAGATCGAGCGTGGCACGGCACTGGACATCAACCCGCACGACGTCGTCCGCATCATCGCTGCCGTCGTCGCGCGTCGTCTCGTACATAGTGCAGTTCGTATTCGGCACTCCCACCCTGACGATCACCTCGCCCGCGCTTTCCTGCAGGTACTTTTGCCAATCCCCGGCATCGAAGAGGCCATGTCCCGGGTTGATCCCGCGCGCGAGCGGGCGCTCGTCCGTCACGACGTACTGCTCGTAATCGTGCAGTTTGGTGAGAACAAGATCGATGAAACTGTCTTCGTTCTCCTGGTCGCCGGCGGTATTCGCATCGCCGATTACGGCCAGGTTCTTCGCCGGCACGATATTGAACTTCGGCGGCACCGTGTGGATCGCAGCGACTTGCAGCGGCGCCGCACAACCGGCCAGTACGAAGAGGGTGAAGAATGCGAACGTCCTGATCATCATCGGGTAATACGACGCATTACCCGCATTGCTGAGCCTGTACGTTTGGTTGTCGTCATCCGATGACGATGGCGGCGTTTCACCTTGCTAGTCGCGTTTCTGCGCTCGAATCATTGAAAGAGGCAGAGTAAACTCGGCAACCTCCGCGATGAGATCTCCGACATTCCTTTACTCGACGTTGCTAAGCATCCTGCTCCCGAGCGCCGTTCACGCGAACGGTTTCGTGTCAAAGGCGTGCTCGCCTCCAGCCAAGAGCGCAGCCGTTCGTTGCGGAACGATCTCGGTTCCGGAGAATCAGGCCAACCCAAACAGTCGAATGATCGCGCTCAACGTCGTCGTCATCCGCGCGAAGCACAAGCAGTCCGGCGCTCCGCCGTTGTTTCACGTTGACGGTGGGCCAGGCATCGCGGCCACGAATGCGAGCGAGTTCTATCTGGGACCCGGCAGCAGTTATCGCGAAACGCGCGATGTGGTCCTATTCGACCAGCGAGGGACAGGCGGGTCGAATCCGCTTCGCTGCCCGGCACTGGAGCATCGTCCACCGTTGGAGGATATGTACACGAACGACGATGTCATTGCCTGCCGCGACGATCTCCGCAGCCGGGCCGATCTTTCGCAATACTCGACCGAGGTCGCCGCAATCGACATCGATCGCGTGCGTCAAACCCTCGGGTATCCACAAATCGACCTATGGGCGGTCTCTTATGGGACCCGGCTCGCTCAGGCCTATATGAAACGCTTCCCCAGGCGCGTGCACAGTGCCGTGCTCGTCGGACTCGTGCCCCTCGATCATCGCACCCCGCTCGATCACGCAATCAACGCACAACGCGTGATCGATCTGATTCTCTATGAATGCCAGCGTGACGATCAATGCAACAGCCGCTACCCGAATCTGCGGCACGAATGGCAGTCGCTGCTCGAATCGCTGGAACGAACGCCTGTCAGTGCCGATTCTTCGACTGGCAGGCTTGCCATCCGAAGGGGTCCATTCGTGGAGGCGCTGCGGTCGTTTCTCTACACCGCGGCCGGGCAGCGGCAGTTCCCGTTCCTCGTCCATGCCGCCGCATCCGGCGACTTCGGGCCGTTCCTCAAGATACTTCCGAAAGACAGTTCCCAATTCGCGGAAGGCCTTTATCTGACGATTGCATGCTCGGAAGGTGCCTCGCGAATCGAGAGCGCTGCGATCGCCCGGCGTACAGACGGAACCGCTGCGGGCGACTATCGCGTGCGCCAGGAACTGGCAGCTTGCGCCAACTGGCCGGTCTACTCCGAGCCCGATGATTTCTATGCGCCGCAGAAGACCAGCCCGCCGGTGCTCGTCCTGGCGGGCAGCATGGATCCCGTCGCCGCACCGGAATGGAGCTCGGAGTTCTGTTCGAACCTGCCGCAATGCCGCCTCATCACATTTCCCGACCTCGGCCATGGCCCATTCGATCTCGATCAATGGAAAGACGGAGCATGTTTCGATGACATCACCGTGGCCTTCTATCAAGATGCGAAGTCAATCGATACTTCGTGTCTGAAACGCATGCGGCCTCCTGCATTCAGGTAGCGCGATGCGGAAGCGTCGCTCGAACGCCCCATGCCGTCAGTCAATGAATGCGCCTCCCTGACGAAAAACCGCCCAACAGCGGGAGTCCTATACTTGCGGACATGACCACCGAGCCTCTGATTCGCAACATCTCTGACACCGCACTTTGGGTGGCGGTATATCGCGCCTGGGAAACGGAGCAAGCGAATCCCGTCTTTCGCGATCCGTACGCGCGGCGCCTGGCTGGTGAGCGCGGCGAAGAGATCATGGCGAAGATCAAAGTGGCGCATCGTCATGCCTGGTCGTACACCGCTCGCACATACAACATCGATTCCTTCGTGACACAGGAGATCGCCAACGGCGCCGACATGGTGATCGATCTCGCTGCCGGTCTCGATACGCGCCCGTATCGGATGCAATTGCCGTCGGCGTTGCAATGGATCGAGATCGAGCTGCCGGAGTTGCTGACGTACAAGGACAAGATTCTGCAGGGCGAGAAGCCCGTTTGCCGGCTGGAGCGCATTCCCCTCGATCTTGCGAACGCCGTCGCCCGCCGCGTGCTGTTCGAGGAGCTCGGGCGCGCCGCGAAACGAGCCGTCGTCATCAGTGAAGGCTTGATCGTCTATCTCACCGCCGCTGAGGTCTGCAATTTGGCGCGTGATCTAGCTGCTCCGTCATCGTTTCAGCGCTGGGCCACAGACCTCTGTTCGCCGCGATTGCTGACGATGCTGCAAAAACAGGTCGGATCGCAATTAGATCAAGCCGGATCCCCACTGAAGTTCGCGCCGGAACAAGGACCTGCCTTCTTCAACGACTGCGGTTGGACTCCGATTGACGTCCGCTCGATGCTCCAAACCGCCGCAGAGCTGAAACGTCTCCCGCTACTCATGCGCCTCTTCGCCCTTTTTCCCGACTCCAAAGGAACGAAGCCGAAACAGATCTGGGGCGGCGTCGTGCAGTTGGAAAAGAAATAAGGTCGTTACTACCGGTTCAGCGGAACGAGAATCAGCGCCAGATCCCACGCGAGATGCGCGATCAGCGACGGCACTACGCTACGCGTCAGGCTGCGCAATGCCGACCAATAGAGACCGCATAAGAACGCGATCCCGGCGAGCAACGGCGATCCGAGGGGAAGATGAGCGATCGCGTAGCCTGCCGCGGCGAGGACGATGATCGCTAAACGACTCGCCGGCAGGCGCTGCGCAATCCACTCCTGAAACGCTCCGCGCCACATCAGCTCCTCGGCGACGATCACCTGGATCACGAACAACAGAATGCTGACTGTGGATCGGCTCGCCAGAAACCTCGCGTAAAGATTCCCAGTCTCCGAGGCCAGCGCCGGAAGGCTTCTGGCGACGAGCGGGAAGAGGCCGTACGTCGCAGCGAGCATGATCGATGTCGCGGCCAGAGGAATCGGACGCGCCGCGAAACGGGCCGTCATCATCAGTTTGATTTTGGTGGAGGAACAGACTCCAGGCGATCGTTCGCGCGTTTGACAGGGAACCCACCGCGCACGGTCCTCGAGATTACTTATTTAAATGAAGGCCGGCCGTTGTGGACAAGCGAAGTCCGTAATGCGACCATGCAGCACTTCAGCACACGGAGTCGCTCACATGCGCAAATTCCTGGTTGCATTGGCGGCCTTGACGGCCCTCGGCTTCGCTCCGATTGCCGTCGCTGGCGGCACGATGATGAAAGTGCTCAGCATCGTCAATGGCAACACAATCAAGGCCGACGTCCGTGGCAAGGAGATGCAGATCCGTCTCCTCGGGATCGCAACTCCTGATCCGGATGACGACACGCACCCGATTCTCAAGCAGCTCGGCGTCGAAGCCCGCGACTTTCTCAACGAATTTACGAAATCGCACTTTGTCTATGGCGAGTTTCCGAGCGGCGTGCCGGTCCCGGACAAGGACGGCATCGCCGATGCCCTTCTCTGGGGCGGCAGCAACAGTGAGTTCATCAACGAGAAGATCCTGTCGGAGGGCTTTGGCGTCGTCGACCGGCAGACGCAACTGGTCGAACCGTTGCGCGATCAACTCATCAGGGCGGAAGACACCGCTAAATTGAGCCGCCGCGGGTTGAGGGGTTCCTTCTCGCAGGGCGGCGGACACGATGTCGCCTCGGGCAAATCCCACCAAGCCACCTACCTCGGCGTCTCCCCGAGCAGCGGAAATTCGAGGTCGAGCGAAGTCACGTACTGGATCATCATTTTCCAATAGGGGGTCGCGCAACCGGGGTGGCACCGCGGCTCGCCGGGAGACGCCCCGATTCCGAATTGAATCGGCCCCATTTCGCCTCGCAGGGACCGGGTCCTGCAAGACGAGAAGTTCGCCTGCCGGCTGGAGCGCATTCCATTCCATCTGGCGATTGCGGGTCCCCGCCGCACGCCTATCCGAGGAGCTCTGCCGCGCCGCGAAACGGGCCGTAATCATCAACGTCTCCCGCTGCTGATGCGTCTCTTCGCCCTCTTTCCCTACCTCAAAGGAACAAAGCCGAAGCAGTTTTGGACCGAGGTGGTGCAGTTGGAGAAGAGATAGCCCGCGAACGCCTGAGAATCAGTGGCTCGCGTTACTTCAAGAGCTTCACTTATGTGGCGGAGGCTGGCTCGTCCAGACCCGGAGAGGCGCAACCGCGGCAACGTACTCGAAATCCCTGTCGGTACTCAGCATGACAAGCTCGTACCGGATGCAGAGCTGGACGAGCAGGGCATCGATCGTCCCTACCTGAATGCCGCGACGACGACAATCGTTGCGAAGATCTGCCGCGGCGGTGTGATCTTCGCGTTGGGGCACAAGCAGCGGCAACGGAGCGAATCGATCAAGAATCTGCTTTCGCGCTTTCGGTCCGCTGAATCCCTGCAGGATCTCCTGGAGAATCAAGCCTGTGGTGAAGATCGATCCTTCATGTCGAAGAGCATCAGCTAGGAAGTCCACGCTGGGATGATCCTCGCTACGATCGCGGCGCATGGCAAGCGACCAAACACTGGT
>DATAMS010000525.1:0-4423 GCA_036260495.1 Thermoanaerobaculia bacterium | reverse complement strand
AATCCTGACGCTGGGGGCGCTTTGCGTGGTGGGATCGGCGGCGTTTTCGCTGGCCAAACCGCTGATCGTCGGCAACGCCGTCAACGAGCTGACGAAAGCGGTCACTCGCGGGGCGCTGATCCGCTACGGACTCCTGCTCGTTGGCGCCGCGGCGTTCGAAGGGCTCTTCCTGTTCTTGCAGCGCCGCATCGTCATCGGCGCCTCGCGGCACATCGAGTACGAGATGCGCAACGACTTCTACGATCACCTGCAGTCCCTGCCGGTCTCGTACTACCAGGAGCAGCGCACCGGCGATCTGATCTCGCGCGCTACGAACGACCTCTCCGCCGTTCGCATGCTGATCGGGCCGGCTGTGATGCACGCGCTGTCGTCGCTGATCGTCGTCGCCGGGGCCTTCGTGATGATGTTGCGCATCAGCGGCGAGATGGCGCTCATCTCCCTGACCTCGGTGCCGGTGATCGTCTTCATGGTCCAGCATTTCGGTCAGCGGATTCACGTCAAGTTCAAATCGATCCAGGACTACTTCGGCGACATTTCGGCGCGTGTGCAGGAGAACCTCTCGGGCGTGCGCGTGGTGCGCGCGTTCGGGCGCGAGCGCGCGGAGGCGACGACGTTCGCGGCGATGAATCGCGAGTATGTCGAGCGCAATCGCACGCTCATCAAACTGACGGCGACGTTCTACCCGGCGCTACACGCGATGATCGGGCTGATGTTCGGCGTGATCTTCTACATCGGCAGCCGCAAGATGATTCACGGCCTCCTCACGATCGGTGCCTTCGTCGCCTTCCAGCTCTACCTCGGGCGCATGGTCTGGCCTCTCATCGCGCTCGGATGGGTGACGAATCTTTTCCAGCGCGGGATGGCGTCGATGGTGCGTCTGCACGAGGTGTGGTCCGTCGAACCAGAAGTGCTGACGACTGCGGGCGAGCGCGTCACGACTCCGGTCCGCGGCGAGATCGAGATCCGTCACATGACGTTTTCGTACGCGGGTGCCAGCCGTCCCACTCTTCGCGACATCAATCTTCACGTCGCCCCCGGCGAGACCCTCGGCATCGTCGGCCGCACCGGCAGCGGGAAGTCGACGCTTCTCGGCTTGATCATGCGCACGTTCGAGCCGCCGCCGGGAACGATCTACATCGACGGCCGTCCGATCGAGTCGTTCCCGCCGGCGCAGCTCCGGCAATGGATCGGCGCCGTGCCGCAGGAGACGTTCCTTTTCTCCGAGTCGATCGCCGAGAACATTCGATTCGGACGGCGCGAGGCGACGAGCGAAGAGGTGGACGAGTCGGCGCGGCTGGCCGGACTCAGCTCCGATGTCACCTCGTTCCCGCAAGGTCTGGAGACGCTGATCGGCGAGCGCGGCATCACGCTTTCCGGCGGTCAAAAGCAACGCACGGCCATCGCACGCGCGCTCGTGCGCGAGCCGGCCATCCTGATTCTCGACGACTCGCTCAGCGCGGTCGACACGAACACGGAAGAACAAATCCTGCGGGCGTTGCGCGAGATTCGGAGAGGGCGCACGGCGCTGATCGTCTCGCACCGTGTGTCGTCGGTGAAAGACGCCGGCACGATCATCGTCATCGACGATGGCCGCATCGTCGAGCGCGGCACACACGACGCGCTGCTCGCTCTCGACGGCTACTACGCGAATCTGTATCGAAGACAGACGTTGGAGGAGGAGATCGAGGAAACGGCTTGACTTAGCTGCGCGGCCCTGGCGGGCCGTGCGTTGCCGAACCGAACGCGCGAAACGAAATGGCAGATATCGAAAAACACGAAGACGAGGGGGCGAAGGCATTCGACCCGCACCTTGCGCGGAGGCTGCTGCGCTATCTGGCGCCGTATCGCCTGCGGGCATCGGTGTCGGTGGGGCTGGTCATTCTCTCTTCGATGCTCGAGATTGCGGGACCGGCCATCGTCGCCGTCGCCATCGACTTGTACGTCAAGCCGTCGCAGGGTGCGCAGGTCATCGGAGTCAGCCGGCGCATCGGCGCGTGGCTGGTCGCGCATGGATGGGCACTCGATCCGCTCAGCGGCATCAACCTCGCGGCGGGCCTTTACTTCCTCGTCTTGTTCGCCGGTTTCGGCGTGCTCTACACGCAGATGGTGCTGATGAATCTGATGGGGCAGTACATCATGTACGACCTCCGCAAACAGATCTTCGGGCATCTGCAGAAGCTGGACATCCAGTTCTTTGATCGCAATCCGGTCGGGCGTTTGATGACGCGCGTGACGACGGACGTCGATGCGCTCAACGACATGTTCACGGCCGGTTTCGTCTCGATCTTCGGTGACATCTTCGTGCTGGCCGGGATCGTCGGCATGCTCTTCTGGATGAACTGGCGGATGGCGCTCGTGCTCTTCTCCATCATCCCGCTCATCATCCTGGCCTCGGCGTGGTTCCGCGCGGGCGCTCGCGCCACGTACCGCAAGACGCGCGCGCGCATCGCTGCAATCAATGCCTTTCTGCAGGAGCACATCTCCGGAATGCCGACGGTGCAACTCTTCAACCGCGAGGCGGACGAAGCGGAGAAGTTCGAGTTACTGAACGCGCGGCACCGCGACGCCAACATCGAATCGATCTTTTACTACTCGGTTTTCTATCCCGTCGTGGAGTTGATCGAGACGATCGGCGTCGCGCTCATCGTCTGGTACGGCGGCGGTCAGGTGATCCAGGGAACGCTTTCGATCGGCGTGCTGGTGGCGTTTTTTCAATACGCGCAGCGCTTCTACGAGCCGATCTCCGACCTCTCCGAAAAGTACAACATCCTGCAGGCGGCGATGGCGGCGAGCGAGCGCGTGTTCAAGCTGCTCGACACGCCTCCGCGCATTCTCAATGACGGCGCGATCGAGGCCGGTCACTTCGAGTCGCTCGAGTTTCGGAACGTCTCGTTCGCGTACAACGAGCCGGAGTGGGTGCTGCAAAACGTTTCGTTCACGGTCACGCGCGGCGAACGTGTCGCGCTCGTCGGACACACAGGCGCTGGGAAGACGACTGTGACCGCGCTGCTGCTTCGTTTCTACGAACCGCAGCGCGGCGAGATCCTCATCAACGGTATCGACATCCGCAAGTACACGATCGCATCGCTGCGCGCGCTCTTCGCCATCGTCCAGCAGGACTTCTTCCTTTTCACCGGCAACATCGCGCAGAACATCTCGCTCGGCAATCCCGACATCGGGCCGGAGCGAGTGCGCGAAGCTGCGATTCGCGTGCAGGCCGATCGCTTCATCCAACGCCTGCCGGAAGGTTATGAAGCCGAGGTGCGGGAGCGCGGCGCGGGATTGTCAGTCGGCGAGAAGCAGCTCTTATCCTTCGCACGCGCGCTGGCCTTCAATCCGCCCGTGCTCGTGCTCGACGAAGCGACATCGTCGATCGACACGGAGACCGAGGTGCTGATCCAGGAAGCGATCCAAACGCTGATGGAGGGACGCACGTCGATCGTCATCGCCCACCGCCTCTCGACGATCCGCTCCGCAAATACGATCCTCGTCTTCCACCACGGCGAGATCCGCGAGCGCGGCACGCACGAGGAGCTGATCCAGCACGGCGGGTTGTACCGAAAGCTGTACGAGATTCAGTATCGGGAGACTGCGGCGGTGGTGGGGTAAGGCGCGCTGGATTTCGCTGACCGATTGCAAGCGGAGTAAAATCCATCCATGCACAACGAGTTCACCGCGATCATCGAAAAAGACGACGACTGGTTCATTGCTTTCTGTCCGGAGATCCCGGGGGCGAATGGTCAAGGACGTACTCGGGAAGAGGCGCGCACCAGTCTGGGCGAATCGATTACTCTGATACTCGAGGATCGTCGGGAAGACGCTCTGCGTGGCGTGCCCGCAGACGCCATCCGCGAGACGGTTTCCGTCGAGTGAAACAGCGAGGTCTCCTCCGGCATCTTCGTCGCTACGGCTGTTTCCTGAAGCGGCAAGGAAAGGAGCACGAGCTCTGGTGCAATCCGCTCACGGGCGAAATCCAATCTGTACCACGCCACCAGGAGACGCCGAACAATCTCGCCCGCAAGATCTGCCGGAAGCTTTCGATTCCGGAGCCGTAGCAGGGACTGCGGAGGGGATCTCCGCGAAGGTCTCCCGATCAACGTTGAGGGGAGACGTTTTCCGGCCTGGGCTAACGACTTTTGCTTGACTATTTCGTCTTCGATGCCGATGCAAGGAATGCTTGAAAGTCGGCGTCGGTGAAATTGACGAACAACGCGAGGATGTCCGCATCCGTCATGTTTGTGTACGTGTTCCCCACATCCTTTCGCATCGCCTTTAGAAGGCGCATGTAGAGCACAAGAATGACGCCGGGCTCCGAGTTCTGCAGACTGCCAACGCGTATCCGTCCCCAAAGCTTCAACACTTCGTCGGAGGCGTAGAGAACAGCGTCGAACGTCGCTTCGACCATCTGCGTCGTCATCTGATC
>DATAMS010000483.1:0-15068 GCA_036260495.1 Thermoanaerobaculia bacterium | reverse complement strand
AACCCGAAGCTTTACGCGCGGGTCAAAACTCTGTACGACGGGCGCGCCAAGAGCGGGCTCGATGCCGAGTCGCAATACCTCATCGAGCGTTACTACAAACAGTTCGTCCGCGCCGGTGCGCAGCTCAATGACGCCGATCAGGCCACGTTGCGCGCGCTCAATCAGGAAGAGTCGACGCTGACGACGAAGTTTCGCGAGCACGTTCTCGCCGACACCGACGCCTCGGCCATCGTGGTCGATACGAAAGCGGAGCTGGCCGGTCTGCCCGATTCCGACATCGCCGCCGCCGCCGACCGCGCCAAAGAGCGCAAACTCGAAGGGAAGTACGTCCTCACGCTGCAGAACACGACGCAGCAGCCGGCGCTGACGTATCTCACCAATCGCGCCGTCCGCGAGCGGCTCTTCAACGCATCGATCCAGCGCGGCAATCACGGCGGCCCGAACGACACGAAGGCGATCGTCACCCGCCTGGCCCAGCTCCGCGCCACGAAAGCCAAGCTCCTCGGATACCCGACCTGGGCCGCCTACACGCTCGACGATCAGATGGCCAAGACACCCGAGAATGCCATCAAGCTGCTGAGCGATCTCGTGCCGGCATCGACAGCCAAGGCGCGCTCCGAAGCGGCGAAGATGCAGAAAGTCATCGACGCGGAAAAGGGCGGATTCCAGCTCGGCCCGCAGGATTGGGAGCTCTATTCCGAGAAGGTTCGCAAGGCCGAGTACGACCTCGATGAGTCGCAGGTGCGCCCCTACTTCGAGCTGAACAACGTCCTGCAGAACGGCGTGTTTTACGCGGCGAATCAGCTCTACGGGCTGACGTTCAAAGAGCGGCACGACATCCCGGTTTACCAGCCGGACGTGCGCGTGTTCGAGGTCTTCGACGCGGACGGCAAGTCGATGGCTCTCTACTACGGCGATTACTTCGCGCGCGCAAACAAGAGCGGCGGCGCGTGGATGGACAGCTTCGTCGATCAGTCAGGACTCATCGGCACCAAGCCGGTCGTCTTCAACGTCACGAACTTCACCAAGCCGGCGCCCGGCCAGCCGGCGTTGCTGACCTTCGACAACGTCACCACGATCTTCCACGAGTTCGGGCACGCGCTGCACGGCATGCTCTCGAACGTGAAATACCCGACGCTGGCGGGGACCAACGTGCCGCGCGATTTCGTCGAGTTTCCGTCGCAGTTCAACGAGCATTGGTCGCTCGAGCCGAAGGTTTTCGCGAATTACGCGAAGCACTACCAGACCGGCAAGCCGATGCCGCAGGCGCTCGTCGACCGCATCAAGAAATCGCGCACGTTCAATCAGGGCTACGCGACGGTCGAGTATCTCGCCGCCGCGCTGCTCGACATGGCCTGGCACACGCAGGCGCCCGGCGCGCCGCTCGCGGACGCGAACACGTTCGAGCCGGCGGCGCTGGAGCGTTTCAAGATCGCCATGACCACCGTCCCGCCGCGCTATCACACGACCTACTTCTCGCACATCTGGGGCGGCGGCTATTCGGCCGGCTACTACGCGTATCTCTGGAGCGAGTTGATCGACGACGACGCGTACTACTGGTTCAAGGAGCACGGCGGAATGACGCGCGCCAACGGCCAACGCTTCCGCGACATGATCCTTTCGCGCGGCGGCACGATGGATGAGGCCGCGCTCTATCGCGCCTTCCGCGGCCGCGATCCGATCGTCGAGCCGTTGCTGATCGAGAGAGGTTTGAAAGAAGCGCCGGGTAAGTAGTTTTGCGGGGGTCGGGGGTCGGGAGTCGGAGAAAACCTCCGGCTACTACGACACCCGACTCCCGATCCCCGACTCCCGTCGTAGAATCGCGCGATGCGCAGAATCGTCACCGCCCTTCTCGTACTAGCCTTCACCGCAGTCCTCGAAGCCCAGGATCTCCCCGCTGACATGCGGGCGAGCATCGACAAATCGGCAAACGACATCCTCGCCAAGACCGGCGCTCCGAGCGCTTCGATCGCGGTCGTTCGCGACGGCAAAATCGTCTACACGAACGCGTACGGCACGGCCAATCTCGAGACGAAGCTGGCGGCGTCGCCGAAGATGCGTTACTCAATCGGTTCAATCAGCAAGCAATTCACGGCTACCGCCCTGCTTCTGCTCGCCGAAGAAGGCAAGCTCTCGCTCGACGACAAGGTCATCCGCTGGCTGCCCGATCTCACGCGCGCCGGCGACGTCACCATCCGCCAGATCCTCTCGATGACGTCCGGCTACCAGGATTTCTGGCCGCAGGATTACGTCATGCCGATGATGATGCAGCCGGTCACCGCTCCGGAGATCGTCGCCGGCTGGGCGAAGAAGCCGCTCGATTTCGAGCCGGGCGCGAAGTGGCAGTACAGCAACACGAACTACGTGATCGCCGGCATGATCGCGGAGAAGGTGGCGGGTGAACCGCTGCTCGACTTCTTGCAAAAGCGCGTCTTCATCCCTCTCCACATGACCACCGTCTCCAACACCGACGCCGCGCCCCTCGGCCCCGAAGATCCGATGCGCTATCTCCGTTACGCGCTCGGACCGCTGCGTCCCGCGCCGAAAGAAGGTCGCGGATGGATGTTCGCCGCGGGCGAGC
Organism: Thermoanaerobaculia bacterium; assembly: GCA_036260495.1. GTDB lineage: Bacteria > Acidobacteriota > Thermoanaerobaculia > Gp7-AA8 > Gp7-AA8 > JADGNZ01. The sequence goes on along the minus strand of DATAMS010000483.1, from coordinate 12,487 downwards.
TGGCAATGACCGCGCAGGATCTGGCGCGGTGGGACATTTCGATGATCGACCAGACGATCCTGAAGCCGGAGTCGTATCGCGTGCTGGAGGCCGAGGTGCCGATGACGAATGGTGTCGGTTCGAGGTATGGGCTCGGCGTCAGCGTCGGCATCGTCAACGGGAAGCGCATCATCTCGCATGGCGGTGAAGTCTCCGGATTCACCGCGCGCAATGAGGTCTATCCCGACGACCGCGTAGCCATCGTCGTCCTCACCAACATGGATGCCACCAGCGCCTCGGAACAGATCGCCGGCGGCATCTCGAAAGCGCTTTTCGCATCGACCGATCCGGCGACCCCGAAGACGACGGAACAGATGCGCAAGATCTTCGACGAGCTGCAAAAGGGACGCATCGACCGGTCGCAATTCACGTCGAATGCGAACGCGTACTTCGACGACCAGGCCATCAAAGACTTCGCCTCCAGCCTCGCGCCCCTCGGCACGCCGCAGGATTTCTCGCAAGCCGGCCAGTCGCTCCGCGGCGGCATGACCCTGCGCCGTTACACGATCAAGTTCCCGAACAAGACGCTGCGCCTGACGACGTTCATCATGCCGGACGGGAAGATCGAGCAATACCAGATCGCGGCGGCGGAGTGAGTTGGTAGGAAAACCGTTTCACGCGGAGGCGCGGAGGGCACGGAGTTAGAGCCCTCCGCGTGAAACAAAGCAGCTAAATCACCCTTTCGTTGACCCCGAATCACCCGAAGTGATGACGCCAAAGGTCCAGCCGCTCGCTACCTTGGCCGAAAAGGAGAAAAGAACCATGAAACGAATCGTATTGATCTTCGGACTGATCTCGGGCGCGATCTCATCGGCGTTGATGTTCCTCACCCTTCCTCTGATGCACAACGGCACCGTCGATAGCAAAAACGGCTATGTCATCGGCTATACCGCGATCGTCCTCTCGTTCCTGCTGGTCTTCTTCGGCATCCGCTCATACCGCGAGAACGCCGGCGGCGGCTCGATCACGTTTGGGCGCGGGTTCCAAGTCGGGATACTGATCACACTCATCTCGTGCGTTTTCTATGTCGGGTCGTGGGAAATCATCTACTACAAGATCATGCCCGACTTCGCCGACAGATATGCGGCGCAGGCGATCGCGGAAATGAAGCAGAAAGGCGCCAGCGACGCCGCGATTGCGGAGACACAGAAGAAGATGGCAGACATGAAAGCGATGCTTGCCAACCCGTTGATGAATGCCGCGATGACTTTCATCGAACCATTCCCGGTTGGATTGCTCATGACTCTCGCCTCCGCAGCGATTCTGCGGAAGCGGACGTCCGCGCCGCCAATCGCCGCGGCGTCAGTAGCCTAACGAGCAAGAAGCGTCCGGCGCGATTCAAAGCAAATGTTGAGTGTTGAATGTTGGATGTTGGATGAGTGAAGAGCGCAGACGCTTCGTCATGCTCGATCACCGAGGCTCTTGTCCGTCGGTCGGGTTCCCCGCTTTCAATTCAACACTCAACATTCAACAACCAACATTTAACATTTGCCCTTGACACGCCGGGCGCTCAGAAAAACTCTAAGTCGGCCTCGCCTCCTCCGCCTCCGCCCAGATCTCGGTGCGATGCCGCTCATCGAGCCCGAATGATCCGACGATGAACGTCATCAACGCGATTCCGATGACCCAATAGAGTCCGGCGAAGATGTTGCCGGTTTTCGCGACGAGCAGTCCGGCGATGAGCGGCAGCGTACCGCCGAACCAGCCGTTGCCGAGGTGGTACGGGAGCGAGAAGGAGGTGTAGCGGATCTTCGCCGGGAACGACTCGATCAGAAACGCGGCGATCGGTCCGTAGACCATCGTTACGTAGATCACCTGGATGAAGATGAGGCCGATGAGGATGGCCATGTTCGGATTCTTCGGATCGCCAACGTGATCGTGCATGGCGTGATAGATCGGCAGGTAAGTGAGTGCGGCGAGGAGGTTGCCGGCCATCATGATTTTGAGCCGGCCGATCTTGTCGGAGAGCGCGCCGAAGACGACGAAGAACGGCATCGCCAGCAGCAGCGCAACAGCCACGATGATGCTGGCTTTGGCGAGATCGACTTTCAGCACCGTCTGCAGAAACGAGAGCGCGTAGAACTGGCCGGTGTACCAGACGATCCCCTGCCCCGCTGTCGCGCCGAAGAGCACGAGTAGCACGACACGCAGGTTCTTCCAGTTGCCGAAACTCTCGCGCAACGGCGCGATCGATGACTTGCCTTGCGCTTTGATCGACGCGAAGAGCGGCGATTCTTTCAGCGTCATCCGAATCCAGAACGAAATCATCACGAGAATGATCGAGAGGAGGAACGGCACGCGCCAGCCCCACGCTTTGAAGTCGGCGTCGCTCATCAACTTTTTCACGGCCAGAATCACGCCGAGAGAGACGAAAAGGCCGAGCGTGGCGGTGACCTGGATGAAGCTCGTGTAGTAGCCGCGCTTGTTGTCGGGAACGTGCTCCGCGACGTAGACCGCCGCGCCGCCGTACTCGCCGCCGAGGGCGAGTCCTTGCAGCAGGCGGAGGAGAAGAAGGATCGACGGCGCGAGGAGACCGACCGATGCGTACGTCGGCAGCAGACCGATCACGAACGTAGACAATCCCATAATCGTGAGCGTCACCAGAAACGCGTACTTGCGGCCGATGAGATCACCGACGCGGCCGAAGACGATTGCTCCGAACGGGCGGACGACGAAGCCAGTGGCGAAGAGCGCCCACGTTTGAATCAACGCCCAGGCGGGATTGCCTTTCGGAAACATGAGCTGCGACATCACGACGGCGAGGCTGCCGAAGATGTAGAAGTCGTACCACTCGATCATGGTGCCGAGTCCCGAGGCAAAGATGATCTTCCCGATCGGATAGCCCGATCCGTCTCTCGTGCTCATACGTCGCTCTCCTGTATGCGAAGTGTAATGGGTGTCGGGGGTCGGGTGTCGGGGGTCGGGTGTCGGGAGTCGGGGGTCGGGTGTCGGGGGTCGGGGATCGAAGAGACACGCGCGCCCGGCCACCCAACAACCGACAGCCGACACCCGACACCCGACACCCGGTCTGTTTCGTGCACGCTCGAACGCATGTCCAACGATCCCTGCCTCGATCTTATCTTCCGCAACGCGCGCACGCACACCGTCTGGCTCGACAAGCCGGTCAGCGATGAAATGCTGCACGAGCTTTACGACACGATGAAGTGGGGGCCGACGAGCGCGAATACCAATCCGGCGCGCTTCCTCTTCATCCGATCGAAGGCGGCAAAAGAGCGTCTGAAGGCGAGCCTCGCACCGGGCAATGTCGAAAAGACGATGTCGGCGCCAGTCACGGTCGTCGTTGCGTACGACCTGAAGTTCTACGACAAGCTGCCGAAGCTCTTTCCGCACGCGCCGAACATGCGCGACAACTTCGCGGACAATCCGCAATTGATCGAGACGACGGCGCGGCGCAATTCGTCGTTGCAGGGCGCCTATCTCATCATCGCCGCGCGCGCCCTCGGGCTCGACTGCGGGCCGATGTCAGGCTTCGATAATGCCCGCCTCGATCACGATTTCTTCGAGGCCGGCCGCGAGTGCGAGGGATGTGATCAGGAGTTCTTCCCCGAGGGCCATGTCAAGTCGAACTTCCTCATCAACCTCGGATACGGCGACGCGTCGAAGGTGTTTCCGCGCAATCCGCGGCTGGCATTCGAAGAGGCTTGCACGCTGCTGTGACTTGCGCTTAAGGAATTCCGGACCTAAGTTACCACCATCGTGACCAATTTGCCGGACCAGACGAGCGCGGAGGCTCCGCGCCCGGAAGCGGTGCCTGACGCGCCGAGGCCCCGTAAGTGCAAGAAGTGCAGAAGCGAGATCGGTCAGGGTAAGAAGAAATGCGACGTCTGCGACGCGCTGCAGGAGAACGTCCAGGCATGCCGCATCTGCAAAGAGCTGATCCCGTTCAAGGCCAAGTACTGCAACAGCTGTAAGTCGTATCAGGGAGTCTTCCGATACGTCTCCTTCTCCCAGACCACAGTCGCACTCATGGCCGCGGTGCTTGCGCTCCTCGTGGCGCTCGCTCCGCATGTTGACGCCTTCTTTCATCGGCAGTCGGATACATCGTTTACCGTCACGGGCGCTGACGGCGACGCAATCTATGTCCACCTCATGAACTCAGGCCGGAAGCCCTCGATCATCCGCGCGTGTTCGCTGGCCATCGCCGGAGTCGCGCAGCCGGTAACGCTCGAATTTCTCAACAAAGACACGCATGACGCAAAGAACGTCATTCGCCCAGCTTCGGAAGGAACGGTTGGCCTGACCGCCAGCGGTGTATCCGTCGCTCCCGAGGACACGACGCCGGTGACATTGCAGATGATGATCGAAGAATCGTCGGACCCAAAGCCGAAACCGAAAACGGAGACGTTTCCGGCAAGGCGGATCCATGAGTTCTTCGCCGGCAAGGTCCCGGCGGGAAAGCTATAGACGATGAGAATACCGATCATCCACGCGCTGCTCCTCCTTGTCGCTACCTCCTGCCTCGCACAGACGTTCACCACAACCACGGTCGATGTGTATCTGGATGGCTGTGGCGCAGTGGAGCCGCAGACGGTCACGCTCGTACCCAATGGCAACGAACAAGGTTCTTTCAACCTGGAGCGAATCGGAAAAGACCATTGGCGGCGTACCGACCGGCCGCCTTTCGATGCGCGCGTCCAGAGCGCCAGCCTGCGACTCGGCGGTGCACGCACCGGGTGCGAGACATCGCACGAGATGCGCGACCCACGCGACGCCAACCGCTGGATCGCCGTCTTCAGGTTTCATTGCACGCAGGAGCGGCGCTACTGGCGAGAACTGACCATCGAGACCCAGCCGTCCTCGGTTCCGATGAAATACTCGCGAGTGATGGGGGACGGACGCTGCGTTGACAGTCGTGGCGAAATCTGGGGCAAGGCCACCCTCGCCGACGTAGCCGCGGATCGCGAGTCGATCTTCCTCAACCTCGGCGACGACGACCCTAAGCGTGTTTACACCGAATACGCGGTGGCCATTCTGCACGGCGCCTTCGGGAAGCATGCGCTGGAGAACGCCCCGCTCGTCGTCAAGCGTACGGAGGTGCTCGACGATCTGATCATGCGGTTCGCCAACAGCGGCCGCATATCGCCGGCGAACTCGTTGAGTATGCGTAAGGTCTTCGGCTTCCAAATCGGGAACTTTGACCAGATGACACTGACACCAAAGTGATGCGACGCCTCTTCTTCATCGCAGTCTGTCTCGCCGCCGTGAATGCATTCGCGCAGACCGAAATCTTCGATGCCGACGATTCCGTCGATCCCCGCCTGCTCGCCGGCCGTGCGCTGTTCATCTCGCGCGTGTCGATCGGTGCGGCCGCCGGATACGGCGATCAATACCGTCCGCTGCACCAGACCATGGGCTTTCTACACTTCTCAAACACTCTCTACTGGCACGGTCTGCAGGCCACGTACAAACATACGGAGATCAGAGGAAGCGACGACTGGTCACAGCGCAATCAGCCGCAATCGGCGTCTTTCCCGTCAACGGACCAGATAGCGAACCTTTCCGGCCGCCGGCCCGTCGCGCAAATCCACCTCAACCTGGATCAGTCGCTGGACGCGCCCCCACCCGGTCCTAAAGATTCGCTCCAAGTTGCCTGGTACCACGCCTTCGGTCCGTCGGCCCCGATGCTCCGCTACCGCTTCACGTGGGGCCGGCAACACGTCGAGCCGGTGCCAGGACTGAAGAACGCCGAGGATGAGGATCTCTACTACCGCGTCGAAGTGCAGACCATGATCCGACTCGGAGGCAAAAGCATCTTCGGCGATGTGAACGTCAGCACGATCACGCAGCGCGGCACTCCGCAACAATCGCAACAGCGGGCGATCACGTATACCGCCCGCCTGCCACTGCTACGCGTCGGACACGCGCTGGTCGCTCCTTCGATCGCCGTCGGGCACGTTTCCGGCGGCGCCGTCATCAGCGTCGCCAATCCGAGCGTCGACTTCGTTTGGTCGCGCGGCTCCGACCTGAACTTCCACGTCTCTTACAGTCCGTACCTTCGCAATGCCGGCAACGGCTGGACCGCTCGAAGTCAGATCGCTCTCTATGCAGACCGCGCCATTTACGCGAAGTTGTTCGGCACGCATGACTAGGCATTCACCACATTGCGGTCCGACCCCACGTTCGCCTGCGCGTGCTCCACGACCGGCAGCGTCACTGTGAATCGCGCGCCTTTGCCCAGCCCTTCCGACTCCGCGCGGATGTCGCCGTGATGCAGGTCGATGATGTGGCGGGCGATGGCGAGGCCGAGTCCGAGTCCGCTTCGTTTCGCGGATGCGTCGGCCTGGCGCAGGCGCTCGAAAACGTGCGGCAGGAACGAGGGCTCGATCCCTTCGCCTTCGTCGCTCACGCTGATCTGCAGTTTGTGATCGACGCGGTCGAGACGCAGATCGACCTGCTTGCCTGACGGCGTGAACTTGATCGCGTTCGAGAGGATGTTGCCGATGACCTGCTGCAATCGGACGGCGTCGGCATCGACGACATCGTCCGGCGGGCGCGCGAGATCGAGAGTCAGACGCACGCCGCGCTCCGCTGCGTCGGGACGCGCGTTGGTCACGGCCGCTTCGACGATCTCCGACAGATGTGTGGGCCGAAGATCGACCTGGAACTTGCCAAGGATGATGCGGGAGACGTCGAGCATGTCGTCGATGAGGCGCTTCTGGAGACGGGCGCTGTTCTCGATCATGTGAAGCGCCTCGCGCAACTCATCGTTCGAAAACTCACCGGTGCGCAGGAATTGGACCCAGCCGAGGATCGAGGTCATCGGCGTGCGCAACTCGTGGGAGAGCGTCGCAAGGAAGTTGTCTTTGGCGCGGTTTTGCGACTCCGCCTCGCGATAGCGGCGCTCATTCTCGGCCGCCAGTGCCGCCGCGCGCTTCTCGCTGACATCGCGGAACGTAATGACCGAGCCGACGGCCTGATCGTCTTCGTCGTACATCACTGAGACACAGAACTCGACGGGAAAACTCGTCCCGTCGTCGCGAAAAAATGTGTCGCCTCTCTCGTCGCGCATGCGGTCGCCGTGAAGCGCTGCGTTCAGCGAGCAGCGATCGACGTTGCAGGTAGAAACGCCTGGAAAAGCGGGGTGCAGAAGCGAGTGAACTTGGTGTCCGGTGACCTCATCGGCGCGGCGTCCCATCATTCGGGCGGCGGCCGGATTGACGAGTGTGGCCACACCTTCGAGATCGACGCCAAGCACACCCTCGGCGGCGGCATTGAGGATCAGCTCATTCTGCTTGCTCAGCCGCGCCAGCTCGTGCGCCTGCCGCCGCAGCGCCTGCGTTTTCCGGAACAGCTCTACGAAGACGTTGACCTTCGACCGCAAAATCTCCGGCTCGAACGGTTTGAAGATGTAGTCGACGGCGCCGAGCTCGTAGCCACGAAAAACATGCGTCTCGCTGCGGCTCAGCGCCGTGAGAAAAATGATGGGTGTGTCGCGCGATTTGTCGCGTTCGCGGATGAGACTGGCCGTCTCGAAGCCGTCCAGATCGGGCATCTGCACGTCGAGCAGGATGACGGCGAACTCGTAATCGAGCAGCGCACGCAACGCCGCGCGGCCCGACTCGGCGCGCACGAGATTCTGCTCGTTGCCGAGGATCGACTCGAGGGCGAGAAGGTTATTCGGCTGGTCATCGACCAGCAGGATGTTCACCTTCTCATCCGGGAAAGGGGTCATGAATGGCTCACGCTGGCTTGACAGACTTCAATCAGGAAGGGCGCGATCTCTTCCAAACGCAAGATTTGATCCACGTGCGCCGCCGCAATTGCCGCCCGCGGCATCGCCGGTGCCTCGGCGGTGGCCGGGTCCTGCGCGATGACGATGCCGCCGCGCGCTTTGATCCTGGCCGCACCCTGCGCACCGTCGTCGTTCGACCCGGTGAGGACGATGCCGACGAGCCGGTCGCGGTAGGCATCGGCGGCCGATTCGAACAGCACGTCGATCGATGGACGCGAATAGTGAACGCGCTCGTCGACCGAAAGGCTCAGCTCTCCGCGCGTTCCGTTGCGCTCAATGAGGAGGTGATAGTCGGCGGGCGCGAGATAAACGTGTCCAGACTCGATCCATTGCTTGTCCTCGGCATCAACAACTTTGAGATCGGTCTCGCGCCGGAAATACGCGGGCAGCGATTCATTCGACTTCTTGTGCCGGTGTTGCGCGACGACGATCGGAACGCAGAAGCCTTTCGCCAGTCTGCTGAGGATGGCTTGCAACGCGTGCATTCCGCCGAGCGAGCAGCCGATGACGATGAGCTCGGGGCCGCGATTGCGAGGGAGCTTGCTTGCGCGATTCGGCGGCCGTTCGTTGACAGGGCTCCATCCTGTATCGCCAAAACGCCGCGATACAAACTGCGAGACCGCACTGCCGCGAGACTCCGCAACCGCGCTCACCGGATCCTCCTGTATAGCCGCTCCTCGGCATCGAGCTCCTCGTAGTTGCTGGAAACATCGGTGTAACGGATCGTTTCTTTCTTGCCGAGTCCGAGGATGCCGAACATCTCCAGGCTGTTGAGGAAGAGTTGCTGCACGCGCTCCTGCAACTGATTGTTGAAGTAGATGAGGACGTTGCGGCAGAAGATGACGTTGAAGTGATTGAACGATGCGTCGGTGACGAGATTGTGCTGCGCGAAGACCACGTTCTCGCGCAATGACGGCCGGAAAAGCGCGTAGTCGTAGCGCGCGGTGTAGTACTTCGAGAACGTTCCCGTGCCGCCGGCAGCGATGTAGTTGGCCGTGTTCTCCTGCATCGTATTCAGCGGAAAGATGCCGTCCTTGGCGCGCTGCAGCACGGCCTCGTTGATGTCGGTGGCGTAGATGCGGCTGCGCTCGAGCAGCCCTTCTTCCTGCAGCAGGATGGCCATCGAGTAAACCTCTTCGCCGGTGGAACACCCCGCGTGCCAAATGCGCACGAACGGATACGTGCGCAGCAGCGGCACGATCTTCTGGCGAAACGCGAGGTAGAACGACGGATCGCGAAACATCGCCGTCGTGTTGATCGAGAGATCGAGGAGCAGCCGCTCCATACACGACGAGTCGTGGAGCACCTTCTCCTGCAAGCCCGAGATCGTGACGAGCCCTTCCGCATAGATCCGCTTCCAAAGCCTGCGCCGCAGCGACGGGAGCGAGTAGTCGCGAAAATCGAATCCGTAGTGCCGGTAAATGCCCTCGGTGAGCAGATCCACCTCCACCGCCTCGAGGTCGAGCTTCTCCTGTTCGTCGTCTGCGGGAAGTGGACGGGTGCTCATCAGTTACCGTTCAGGTTGCAGTTTCCATGCGCATCGGGAAAGCTGCCAAACGCTAAAGGGAAGGGGACACTAAGATGTGCTTTTCTTTAGAATTAGGAAAGCGATGCCAAAGCGAGCGAAAATCACTCAGCAGGAGCAACCACAGAACAACTGGTCGCCCGAGTTCCTGCAACTCCTCGGCTCGTGCACCGAAACAATCGAACGCCCTGCCCAACGGCCGATCACCGAGATGCGCGATCCTTTTGGCGATACGCTAAACTTCCCGTCCATGAGCAACGTTGCCGCAGCCCTCTTGAATGATGTGCTCCTCCTGCCGGAAAACGAGCGCTTGGAGCTTGCCTCTCGCCTCTTCGCGCAGGAAAGCTCGGTGATCTCCGCCGAACCTGGCGTGATGAGCGGCGCGCCGGTCTTCAAAGGAACTCGCGTCCTCGCTCAAACCCTCATCGAGTATCTCGAGGCCGGCGATTCCATCGACGACTTCCTTGAAGGCTTTCCGTCGGTCAGCCGCGAGCAAGTCATCGCCTTCCTTGAAGAAACAAAAGCCAGAGTACTCGCCTACGCAGGATGAGGATTCTGGTTGACGAGTGTGTCGACTGGCGGATCGTGCGGGATCTTGCTCCGCACGACGCAAGAACCGTCAAGCAGCTTGGCTGGCAAGAGCTGAACGACGGATCGCTTCTCACGCGAGCGGCAGCGGAGTTCGACGTCTTCCTTACCGTCGATACAAAACTGCCCTATCAGCAGAACATCGCTGCACTCGATATCGCGGTCCTTGTGTAGCGAGGCCGAACCACTCAGCTCGCCGATCTGCGAGAGCTGCTTGACCGTCTGCGAGAAGTTCTGACCACAACACTTCGCGGCGAAGCGACCGTCATCGGTTGGCTCGATCAGCCATAGGCGCACACCTCCTACAAATACAGCCACACCCTCAGCAACGAGATCAACTGCTGCGCGTCGATTGGTTTCGTGATGTAGTCGCTGGCTCCGGCCTCCATGCATTTTTCGCGGTCGCCTTTCATCGCTTTTGCGGTCAGGGCGATCATGGGGAGATTGCGGTATTCGTCCATGGAGCGGATGCGGCGCATTGCTTCGTAGCCGTCCATTTCCGGCATCATCACGTCCATCAGCACGACGTCGATGTCGGGGTTGGTTTTGAGTTGCTCGATGCCGTCGGCACCGCTTTCGGCGTAGAGCACGTTCATCTTGTGGCGTTCGAGGAGGCTGGTCAGCGCGTAGATGTTGCGCATGTCGTCGTCGACGATGAGCGCCTTCTTGCCGGCCAGGACCGGATCGGATTCGTGCAGTTGTTCGAGGATCTGCCGCTTCTCCTCGGGCAAGTTCGCTTCGACCCGATGCAGGAAGAGCGCGGTCTCGTCGAGCAGCCGCTCCGGCGAGCGCGCATCTTTCACGATGATCGCCTCGGCCATCCGTTTGAGCTCCGACTCCTCCTTCTTCGTCAGCTCGCGGCCGGTGTAGACGACGATGGGGATGTCGTCGATCGCGAGATCCTTCTTCATCCGGTTGATGAACTCGAAGCCGTTCATGTCGGGGAGCCCGAGGTCGAGAACCATGCAGTCGAAGCGTCGCTCGCGAAGGATCTGGAGCGCTTCCTCGCCGCTCGATGCCGAGGTGATGTCGACGTCGCCGTCGCCGCCGATCAGCTCAGCAATCGCGCTTCGCTGCTGCTCGTTGTCTTCGACGATCAGCAGCGACTTGTTCGCGCGCTCCACGAAACCGCGGATTTTCGCGAAGGCTTCATCGAGCGCTTCTTTCGTCACCGGCTTCTGCACTTGCGCGAATGCACCGAGCTTCAGCCCGCGCGCCGTTTCTTCGTCGCCGGAAATGATGTGAACCGGAATGTGGCGTGTGGCTTTGTCGTGCTTGAGGCGATCGAGCACGCTCCAACCTTCCATGTCGGGCAGCGCGATGTCGAGCGTGATGGCGTCGGGGTGATAGCGATGGGCGAGACTGAGTCCGCTCTCGCCGCGCGTGGCGATGACGCTCTTGAATCCCTTGTCGTTCGCCATTTCGCGGAGGATGCCGGCGAAGGTGACGTCGTCTTCGATGATGAGAACCACGCGGTCGCCCTGCGTGATCGTCTCCCGATCGTCCGACACCTGCTCTTCGACGACGAGTTGCAAATCGTCGAGCGGCGACGACTCTTCGCCGCGTCGCGAACGGCGCGTGTCGAGCGACGGCATCGCGAACGACTCGCGCGCCGATTCGTCGGTGCGCTGCTCGACTTGCGGGGCCAGCGCAGTTTCCAGCGTATGGCCGCTGCGCTCTTCCTCGCGGCGTCGCGGCGCGATGTAGCTTTGCGGCAGGTACAGAATGAACGTTGAGCCCGCGTTTTCTTCGCTGATGACTTGAATCTCGCCCCCGAGGAGGCGGGCAATCTCGCGGCTGATCGAGAGCCCGAGGCCAGTACCACCGAACTTGCGCGTCGTCGATGCGTCGGCCTGCTGGAACGCCTCGAAAATGATGCGCTGCTTCTCGTCGGGGATACCAATGCCGGTGTCGTGAACGCTGAACGCGATGACCGATGACGCGCGGTCGAGCGTCTCGTGGCCCGAAGACCATCCGCTCGTGACGGCCGCGGCGCGCAGCGTCACGCCGCCTTTCTCCGTGAACTTGAACGCGTTGCCGAGCAGGTTCTTGAGCACCTGCTGCAAACGCGTCGAATCGGTGTGAATCGTCTTCGGCAGACTCGGATCGAGATCGATGTCGAAGTCGAGCCGCTTGTCGTTGGCCACCTGCCGGAACGTCTTGTCCATCGACTCGGCCACCTCGGTGAACGGCAGATCGCCGAGGGAGATCGTCATCATGCCCGACTCGATCTTCGACAGGTCGAGGATGTCGTTGATCAGCGTCAGCAGATCCTGTCCCGATGAATGAATCGTACGCGCGAAGTCCACCTGCTTGCCGGTGAGGTTGCTCTCCGGATTGTCGGCCAGCAGCTTGGCCAGGATGAGCAGCGAGTTGAGCGGCGTGCGCAACTCGTGCGACATATTCGCCAGGAACTCGCTCTTGTATTTCGACGTGAGCGAGAGCTGCCGCGCCTTCTCTTCGAGCTGGCGTTTGGCATTCTCGACCTCGCGATTCTTCCGCTCGACCTCTTCGTTCTGCGTCTGCAGCAGCCGCGCTTTCTCTTCCAACTCCTCGTTCGTCTGCTGCAATTCTTCCTGTTG
>DATAMS010000480.1:0-8142 GCA_036260495.1 Thermoanaerobaculia bacterium | reverse complement strand
CAGTATCTGCGTCCGCGTCTAATCTAAGATTCGCAACCGACCTGCCGAAACGTCTATCTACGGTAGGCAACTAGGCAACTAGGCAACTAGGCAACCCAGTAACTCGGCAACCCAGCAACGCAGCAACCCAAACACACATGATCCTCGGCATCGAAACTTCCTGCGATGAGACCTCGGTCGCGCTGCTCGACCAGGATGGAACCGTGCGCGTGAACCTCATCGCGTCGCAGATCGCGCGGCATCAGCCCTTCGGCGGCGTCGTGCCGGAGATCGCGTCGCGTGAGCACTTGCTGCACCTTTTTCCGCTCATTTCAAAAGCGCTTGAGGATGCGAAGCTGGCGTGGAGCGATGTCGATCGCATCGCCGTCACCGCCGGTCCTGGACTCATCGGCGCGCTGCTCGTCGGCGTCGCCGGCGCGCAGGGGCTCGCGTACGGACTCGGCATCCCGCTCGTTCCCGTCAATCACCTGCAGGGCCATATCTTCTCGCCGTACCTGAATCGTGAAGGAGCGTCGACGCCGCTGCCGGAGCGTTTTCTGAGTCTGGTCATTTCCGGCGGCCATTCGTCGATTTACGACGTGCGCGACGGCGTCGTGACGATGCTCAATCGCACGCGCGACGACGCCATCGGCGAGACGTTCGACAAAGTGGCGAAGTTCATCGGCTTGCCGTACCCGGGCGGGCCGGAGATCGAAAAGCATGGCCGCGACGGCAAGATCGATCGGAAGCGTTTTCATTTCGCGATGCCGCATTTCAACGAGCGCTCGCTCGATTTTTCGTACTCCGGCATCAAGGCCGGCGCGATCCGCCTCGCGCGCGAGCACGGCATCAGCGCGACCGGCGATCCAACCACGCTGGCTGATTTTTGCGCCACGTTTCAGGATGCGCTCATCGATCAGCTTTTCGACCGGCTCGAAACCGTCTGGCCGATGTTCGATGCGCCACGGCCAACGGAAGTGGCCATCGCAGGCGGTGTGGCCGCGAACGGACCGCTGCGGGAGCGGATGGCTGAGTGGGGCAAATCGAAGGGCGTCATCGTGCGCCTTCCGGAGAAGCGCTTCTGCACCGACAACGCCGCCATGATCGCCTTCGCCGCGTTGCAGAGCCCGGCGGGCGCGGTCGATCCGCTGCGCGTTTCGGCACGTTCACGGGTTCAGTGAAACCTTTCCCTGAATGCCTCGTCCAAATTGGTGAGCGCGAAACAAACAGATCCTGACCTGATCTCCTACTAACAACTCCTACCCTCTCTCTTGAATACCAGCCCCGCCATCGCTCAGGCGGGGCTTTTTTTTGCGACACTGTCCGCATGAAAAAGATCGTTGTCGCTGGCGGAAGCGGATTCATCGGTGAGCCGCTGGTCCGCCGTCTGGTCGCCCGAGGTGATGAGGTCGCTGTTCTCACCCGCAATCCGTCGAAGGTTCATGCCGGCCGCGCGCTGGCTTGGAATCCGGCGACCGAGGGAAGTTGGATGGATGACGTGGCCGCGGCCGAGGTGGTCATCAACCTCGCCGGCGAGAACGTCGGCGGCGGACGATGGACGGACGCGCGCAAGAAACGAATCGTCGAAAGCCGCGTCCTCGCAACGACTGCGCTCGTCAAGGCGATGCGACGCCAACCCGGCAAACCGCGCACTTTCATCAGCGCGTCGGCGATCGGTTTCTACGGTGACCGCGGCAACGAATCGATCGATGAGCGCTCCGCCGCCGGAACCGGCTTTCTCACTGACGTGACGAAACGATGGGAAGAGCTGGCGCGCGACGCGGAGCTGCTTGCGCGCGTCGTCATTCTTCGTTTCGGCATCGTCCTGGCCGCAAACGGCGGCGCCCTGGCCAAACTCCTCCTCCCTTTCCGCCTCGGCGCCGGCGGTCCGATGGGCAGCGGCAATCAATGGATGTCCTGGATCGACCGCGACGACGTGCTGCGCATGATCGAGTGGTCCATCGACCGCGAAACCACGCGAGGCATCTACAACGCAACAGCCCCCAAACCCGCCACGAACCGCGATTTCGCCCGAACGCTGGGGCACGTTCTGCATCGACCGGCTTTCATGCCCACTCCAGCCTTCGCCCTCCGCCTCGCACTCGGCACCGGAATGGCCAATGAGATGCTCCTCAGCGGCCAGCGCGTGCTACCGGCAAGAGCGATGGAGGAAGGATTCGTGTTCGCGCATCCGGAGTTGCGGGAAGCGCTGGCACATGCGGTTGGGTAACCGCTTCGCACGATTGCAGCAGCGACTGGAGATCAGCGATAGAAGTTCAGGAAAGTGCCTTGGCTTTTATTCATTTGCTGAATCTCTGACCTATTCACCGCAGCACTCTTCGCGCAACCGCCGGATCGCTCCAATCGACCGACTGATCGAATCGATCGATGATCTTGCCGTCAGCATCAAAAGCGATCGTCGTTGGGATGACGCGGACGTGGAAGCGCGCAGCGAAGCGGCCGTGATCGTCTAAAAGCGTTTCGAGCGGGATGCCATTCTGCCGCAGAAAGCGGTCTGCGGACGCGAAGTCGCGATCGTGCGAGACCGCGATCACGCGCACGTGATGCGCGGCCGCGAACGCCACGAAGCGCGGCAGTTCCTCGCGGCACGGCCCGCACCATGCCGCCCAGAAATGCAGCAGCGTCACCGGCGCGCCGCGCAGATCGACATCGACGGGATTGCCGCGGCGATCGCGCGGACGCGGCGCCGGCGTGCACGCGAGCGCGAGCATCAACGCGACAACGGCCACACGGCGAAACATCACGGGATGAATCCGCGGATCGTGCGCACCGTTGTATTTGGCCGGCTCACAGTCACTTCGACCTTTCTGTACGTTTTATCCTTCCCTGTGCTCTGCGTGTTGTACGCGATCAGGTATTGCGAACGGAGATCCTTCTCCAGTTGCGTGTACGTTTCGCCGAGCGCTTTGATGTCGTGTATGAAATAGGCGATGCCGCCTGTCTCGGCCGCCAGCGTCTTCATCTTGGAAATGCCGCTGGCGTCGAAGAGTCCCAGACCGACGCCGATGAAGTAGAGCGGCACGCGCGCGGAGCGGGCGTACGTGAGCATGTCGTCGTAGCTCGTGCGCGAGGTCGTGTCTTCGCCGTCGGTGAGGATGATCAGCGCCTTGCGGCCTTGCAGCGTGCGGAAGCGATAAAGGCCGGTGACGATGGCGTCGTAAAGCGACGTTCCGCCGCTCGCATCCGGAATCGCGTCCACTTGCTGTTCGAGCGACGCAACATCGGTCACGAACGGGGCTGACGAAACCGCGTCGAATGCGAATCCGGTGGCGAATGCCCGGTCACCGCCCTTCATGATCTTTTTGAAAAACTCCAGCGCCGCCGACTTTGCCTGCGCCATGCGCGGCTTCATGCTGCCGGAATGATCGATCAACACGCCGGCGGCGATCGGAAGGTTCGACGCGTAATTGAACGTCGTGATTTTCTGCGGCTTGCCGTCTTCGCGGATCGTGAAATCGGTCTGCTTGAGATCCGTGACCGGAACGCCAGCGGGATCGACGACCATGACCGGTAGCTCGATCAGGTTCACCTCGATCTCTTCGGAGAAACGCGCGCCGTTGAGAAAAAGAAGATCGCTGGCTTCGTAATTGGTTTCGTCGAGCACCGATGCGCGAACGAACTCGACGCCCTTCAGCGCGCCCGCCGGCACATCGAGCGCGTATGGCGGACCGCTCCACGCATGTAGCTTTTTCTGTCCGGCAAAGAACTCCGCCGACTTGATCACCGTCGCTTTCGGATTCTGCACGCTGAGCTTGAAGTGCGACACGCCGTCGGGCGTGACGGTGCGCGTGATCTTCACTTCGAGCGGCGTCTCGTGCTCGTTGACGACGAAGGCATCGGCATCGACGTAGCGGCCCTGCGCGTCGTAACCGATGGCGCGCACTTCGACGCGTTTCGGGAGGGCGCCGAGGTCGAGCTCGGCGTGATAGGGGGGCGCGTTGCGGGCGAGGATTTTCTTCCCTTCGACCCACCACTCCACGCGCGTCACCGGCGGCATCACTTCGACTTCGACGACGAAAAGGTTCGGTGCAACGTCACGCCGTGGCGGCACGATCTTCACCGCACCGACGCCCTCCGGCACGACGCCTTCGGCCAGAATCGCTTCCGCAGCGTCGCCTTCGTGCGCCACGTACGCGGTGCCTGTCTTCGCAATCGTGAACGTCTGCGTGGTTTTCGCCAGAATCACCGGCGTCTGCTCCTCGAGCGGCACCATCAGACGTGCGTCGATCTCCGCGGTTCCGGGCTGAAGGGTTTGGATCGACGTGATCGGACTCGTTGTCGAAGGCAGAACCGGAAAGCGAAAACGTTTGACGACTTGTCCGTTCTGCGAAATGGAGCCGGTCAGCTCCAGCGGGACGCCCGAGGGCGCATCGGTGGGAACAGCGAAGCGATAACTGACACGCGCCACCACGCCTTCGGCAGAATCGCCGAGCGGATCGAGCGTGATGGTCAGTTTGCTATCCGCGGCAACGAGCGGAACCGCGAACAGGAGGAGCGCAGCCAGCGCATGTTTCATCAGGCCATTCTCCACGTCCCACCGGTGCGCGGCGATAGAATCCGCGGTTCCGAATGACCTTGCCACCGCTTCGTTACCGCGCAGTCCTTTTCGACCTGGACGGAACTCTGGTCGATTCCTACGCCGCGCTGACCGAAGCGGTGAACTTCGCGCGCCGCGAGCACGGACTCGACGAGCTGACCACCGCGCACATCCGCGGCTCGGTCGGCGACGGTCTGGACATGCTATTGCGCCGCTCCTTCGATACCGACGACGTTCCGCGCAGCGCACACGACGCGTTCGAAGCACGCTATGACGAGATCTGCTGCGAGAAATCGACGATCCTGGCCGGCGTCGAAACGACATTGAAGACTCTCCACGGTTTCGGCGTGGTGATGGCGGTCTGCACGAACAAGCGCACGTCGCTCTCGAAAAAGATCCTGACTTTCCTCGAGCTCGCTCCGTATTTCAGCGCCATCGTCGGGCCCGACCTTGCCGGCGCGAGCAAACCAGACGCGAAACACGTTCTGCACGCACTCGAGACCACGCGTTGCGAAGTCGGCGACGCGCTCTTCATCGGCGACATGCCGATCGATGTGCAAGCCGCGCGAAACAGCGGGATGGATGTTGCAGTGATCGCGACGGGATCGTCGAGCGCGGAGGAGTTGACCGCCGCGCGGCCGGATTTCGTGTTGGAACGGTTTTCGGATCTCGTTGGCGTGGTGAAGAATCTGTCTCGAAGTGGCACGGTCATGGAGTAGCGAGTCGTCCCCGCGACCTTCGAAACCTCGAAATTCCGAGACCGCAGACAATATGACCTACCGCCTCATCTTCTTTGACGTCGATTCCACCCTCGTCACGATCGAGGGAATCGACGTCCTCGGCAATGGCGCCCCCGAGATCAAAGCGCTCACCGATGCCGCGATGAACGGCCTGATTCCGCTCGATCACGTTTACGCAAGGCGGCTCGATATCATCAAGCCAACGCGGGGCGACGTCGAGAAATTGGGCGCGGCCTATGTTCAATCGATCGTCAGCGGCGCGAAGGAGACGATCGCGACACTGCAAAGCGAAGGCGCGGCGGTCCACCTGATCACTGGCGGCATCGAGCAGGCAATCCTTCCGCTCGCACAGTCGCTCGCTGTTCCGGAGCGCAATGTTCACGCGGTCCGGTTGCGCTTCGCCGCGAACGGTGCCTACGAAGACTTCGATCGCCGCTCGTTTCTTGCACGTCCGGGCGGGAAGGAGCTCGTCGTTCGCGACATCCGCGCTCGTTCGCACGGAAAGGCCGCGTTCGTCGGCGATGGCGTGAGCGATCTCGAAGCGAAAGATGCTGTTGATCTTTTCATCGGCTTCGGCGGCGTTGTGGTCCGCCCGCTCGTGAAGGAAAATGCGCACATCTTTGTGACCACCTTTCGCGACATACTCCAGCAACTCTCATGAGCGACTCCACAGAACGCGCAACGTACTTCGTGCCCGGCCCAACGTGGGTGCGCCCGGCGATCCTGAACGAGATGACGCTGCCGATGATCGGCCATCGATCGGCGGAGTTCAAAGACCTCTTCGTCCGCATCATCGCCAACCTCAAGCCGCTCTTCGGCACGACGCAGGACACGCTCGTCGCCACCTGCAGCGGTACCGCGATTCTCGAGGCGTCGCTCATCAACTGCGTTCCGCGCCGAATGCTCGCGACCACCTGCGGCGCGTTCTCCGAGCGCTGGCGCGCCATCGGCGAAAGCCTCGGGCTGGAAGTCGATCAACTCAACGCCGGTTGGGGAAACGCCGTCGATCCCGCGGCGCTGGCCGACCATCTGACGTCGCGGCGAGGACGGTACGACGCCGTGACGATCACGCACAACGAAACGTCTACCGGCGTCACGAACGACGTTGCCTCGCTCGCGCGCGTCGTGCGCGAGCACTCACCCGACACGCTCGTCCTGGTCGATGCCGTCTCCTCGCTCGGCGGCATTCCCGTGCGCTTCGACGAATGGGGCCTCGACGTCTGCCTCGCCAGCGTGCAGAAGGGAATCGCGCTGCCGCCCGGCATCACGCTCTTCGCCGTTTCGGCGAATGCGCTGGCGCGCGCAGCGAAGAAGCCGTATCGCGGAACCTATTTCGATTTCCTCAACTACAAGAAACATGCGGACGACGGCAGCGTCCCATCGACACCCTCGATCCCGCACTTCTACGCACTGGCCAGGCAACTAGACGACATCGTCAATGTCGAGACCCTCGACGCCCGCTTCCGACGTCACGAAGCCATGCGCGACGCGACGATCAAACGCACGGCCGCATACGCCACGCTCGCCTCCGACGCCGCGCACGCCTCGGCCACGGTCTCCGCGTTGCTACCGAATCTCCCCGCCGAGCAGATCCGCGATCAGATGAAGTCGCGCGGCTTCACGCTCGGAGGTGGCTACGGAAAGTGGAAGAACACCACCTTCCGCATCGGCCACATGGGCGACATCAGCCTCGACGATCTGAACGCGATGCTCGATGTGCTGGGAGAGGTTGCCGGATCGTGAGAATCCTCGTTACCGACACCCTTGCCGATTCCGGGCTGGCCATTCTTCGCGCGGCCAGCGACATGGAACTCGACTACCGGTCTGGACTCAAAGGTGATGCGTTACTCGCTGCCGTCGCGCAATCCGATGCGCTCATCACGCGAAGCGGCACTGCGGTCACCGAGGAGTTGGTGAATGCAGGGTCGCGGCTGCGCATCGTCGGGCGCGCCGGCGTCGGGCTCGATAACGTCGACGTCCAGGCCTGCACCGCGCGCGGCATCCTCGTCATCAACGCGCCGACCGCCAACATCATGTCGGCCACCGAGCACACGATGGCGATGCTGCTCGCGCTTTGCCGCAACATTCCTGAAGCGCACGCCAGCGTGAAGCGCGGCGAGTGGAACCGCTCGAAGTTCATGGGCACCGAGCTCGATGGCAAGACCCTCGGCATCATCGGACTGGGCCGCATCGGCACGCGCATCACCGTTCGTGCGCGCGCCTTCGGAATGCGCGTGATCGCTTACGATCCTTACATCGCGCCGAGCGTCTTCGAGAAAGTCGGCGCCGAGCGCGTCTCGCTCGACGATCTCCTCGCGCGCGCCGGCGTGATCACGGTCCACACGCCGCTCACCGACGAAACGCGCGGCATGCTCGGCGCGAACGAGATTGCGAAGATGAAGGACGGCGTGGTCGTCCTCAACATCGCCCGCGGCGGGATCTACGAAGAGCAGGCGCTCGCCGACGCGCTCAACAGCGGCAAGATCGCCGGCGCGGCAGTCGACGTCTATGTCGAGGAGCCACCGAAGGGCAATCCGTTGCTCTCGGCGAAGAACATCATTCTGTCGCCGCACATCGGCGCGAATACGATCGAGGCGCAGGACCGCGTGGCCGTGCAAACCGCGGAGATGGTCGTCGACGCGTTGCGCGGCTCGATCTTCGTCTCCGCCGTCAATCTTCCGTTTGAGGGGCTGGCCGACGCCGACGCCGCGCCGTTCATCAACCTTGCCGAAAAGCTCGGCCTCTTCGCCGCGCAGATCATCACCGGACCGGTCACGCGCGCTGCCGTGGAGTTGTGGGGCATCGACGAGCGGCTGACCAAGATCCTTTCCGTTGCCGGCTTGAAAGGGATGCTGACGCCGCGCC
>DATAMS010000466.1:0-12118 GCA_036260495.1 Thermoanaerobaculia bacterium | reverse complement strand
GCTTGATCGCCTCGATCGCCAGTTGCACCGGCCCGGTCGGGTCCCACGATGCCGATCCGATTCCGTCTTTGTACTCGGGAAGCCCGAAGAGCAGCAGCGCGCGGATGCCGAGGTCGTGGGCGCGAAGGGCTTCGTCAACGGCTTCGTGCGCGCGAAGCTGCCACACGCCGGGCATCGATCCGATCTCGATCTTCGGCCTGCTGTTCGGCACGACAAACAGCGGATAGATCAGATCCTCGGCGCGCACGACCGTCTCACGCACCAGCGCGCGGATGGAATCAGTGCGGCGCAGCCGGCGCGGCCGTCGCGTCGTATCCGAAGTCGTCGTATCAACCGGCAGCGTCATCGTTTTCGTCGTCATCGTTCTCTCCGTAGAAAAAAGCGCGCGCACATTCGACGGCGCAGAAACGGCGTCCCGTGGCCCGGTACGCGCAGTCGGTGCAGAAATACTTCCCGCAGACCACGCAGCGTTCCAGCCGCGTACTCTCCTCGGGGTCGCTGCAGCGGATACATCGCCGCTCGTCGAGCTCGGACATTCAGCCGCTCCACGCGCGAAATTTTTCACCGCGCGCCGGGTTGAGTATATCCTCCGGCAGCCCTCCCGATGGCGGTGTAGCTCAGATGGTTAGAGCGGGCGTCTCATAAGCGCTAGGTCCCCAGTTCGACTCTGGGCACCGCCACCAAAATATCCCTCCCGACGGACACCAACAGACAACCCGCGCCGTTCAGCCGTGCACTGCATCGATGCGGAGCAGCAGGCGGGCGAAAGCGCGAGCAGCTCGCCTGTCTTCGAATCCAGCCACTGCCACGCGTTCCAGTTCCTTCTAGGGCGCAAGCTTCCTGAGAAATGGAAGGCTCGGCGCGAAAAAGTACTCGCCGCCCTTCATCTTCACAAATCCGGAGAACGAGGCCATGTGAGGGTTAGCGGTGTCTCGCCCATACGGCCACCGCTGGTCCACTCCCGATCCTTGTCCAATGAGTGCATCGAGTCCGGCGTCACTCTGCCGGAAGGCTGTGGAGTTGGCCCAATCGGCCTGCAGCTTGTTGAACTGTCCTTCGGGGTCGGATTGGAAACACATGAACAGCAGACCCACTCCGCCGGCCGGCCGGAGGTTCTCCGGGAGCGACGCCGCCGGACGGAAGCCGGGCGTGTTGCCGTACGGGATGCCGCGGCGCACGATCCGCACATCCGTCATGATGCCGGGAGCCTCGCCACGCGGGTTCGTCTTGCGGATGTGGGCGTGGAACGGACACTTCGCGCCGGAGTCATCTTTGGCGTAGTTGAAGTCGTTGGCGTCGCGAGGATCGTTGGTGGAGCCTGCGAGGAGCGCAGAGCCGTCCCGGAATCGGCCAATCACCATCGCGCCGACCAGTCCGCGATCGATGAGCATCTCATCCGCTATCTCACGCTCGCGATCGATGAAGCCGCGCACGTCCTGCTCGAGCTTACGGAACACAAGGAAGCTGCCGCACGCTGCTTCGTCGTTCACCATCGGGTCTCTCAGTAGCGCCAAGCGGAGCGACGCCGCATCATTCCAAGCTCGCGGCTCACCGACGGGGCGCTTCAAGTCAGTCCTGAAGAAAACCGGCCCACTGAGACCGTCTTTGAATCCGAAGTGCTCCAGCCCTTCGCCGGTCTCGTCGCGCAGCGCGGCGCCATGCTCTACGGTGACGATCGTCGCAAACTGACGAATGACGTGCATGACTTCACCCGTTCGGCGCGCAAGAAACGAAGGGTTGTCGTCCGCGAGAAGCAACATCGCGTGGATATCGTCTTGATAAGGCCGTTCCCAGGAAGCGAACGCTGGATCTTTCAAACGTGGATTGCGCTTCATGCCCCGGAAGAATGACGACGTCATGTTCCACACGAAGTGGTTGACAAACGTCTTTTGGTCAAAACCGAGCGCTGCATACCCCTTTGCCGAAAGGAAGAAGTTCATGAACAGTGGGCCCGGAGTGCCGAAGTTCTTGAAATCCGCAGTCTGCTGCAACTGATCGTAAGCAGACGTCACTCCGCGCAGGAGGTCGATGAGCAGAGGCCGCGCTTCCTCGGCGGGAGGGTTGAACCGGAAGAAAATCAATTTCGCGAAATCGCGGCCATGCCCTTTGAGAATGTTGCCCTGCGTTTGGCGAAGCAGCGGAACATAGTCCGCATGAGCCGGGTCGATCGGACCGGTGACATCAAGAATGCCAGGCATTGTCTGAACCTCTCTCGAATTAATGGAGTGACAGATCGCGCCGATTCTCACCCGGCCGAGGGTAAACTCTACGCTGCTCCCCAAAAAAAGCAGTTCGGTCCGTCATACGATGCGGTGGTCATCCTCATGCTAACGCTCAATCGGTTGCGCATTCCCTGGCCGGCGTGCCTGCTAGCCGCGGCGCTGATGGCTGGTAGTGCGGCACAGCCGCCCGACCCGAGTGCCCTCGATTCTCGTCGTCGTCTCGTACGGGAAGCATCATCGGTTGCGCGCACCGTTGCACCTCGCCTGAGCGGCGGTTTCTCGTGGGCACCGCTGGAGCCGTCGCGGCGGGCTGAATCAACGACAACGATCGGGGCCTGGGACGAGGTCGCCGACTCCCTGGCGCCCAAAGTCTTGCCGCTCTCGCTGAGTTCTCGGCACGCGCTCGCGCTCTGCGAACTGCTTCGGGGTCGCCCCCGCCGCGCAGCAGAACAGCTCGTAACACTTGCGAAAGAGCAGCCGCTGCCGCACGTTTGGAACGACATCGCAGCTGCTCATCTCGTTTCGGCCGCGACTGATGACGATCCCTCGCGACTTGCGCGAGCGCTTGCAGCCGTCGATGCGGCATTGCAAGCCGATCCCTCGTACGCCGAGGCTCGCTTCAATCGCGCACTCATCCTCGAAACTCTCGGACTTCGTGATGACGCCCGCGACGAGTGGGACGCCTTCCTTCGCCTCGACGGCAGCAGCGGATGGGCGATCGAGGCGCGCGAACACCGATCCGCTTTACAGCCAGTCATCCCGTTCGACCTGCAGTTCGAGAAACAGTACCCGCACCTCTGCGCGAACGAGCACGAAGCGCGGGCGCTCGTAGCGAGATACCCGCAGGAAACCAGAGTAGCCGCCGAAGAGCAGGTTCTCGCGCGGTGGGGTGCGGCGACGCTCGCTGACGATGCAGTCGCGGCTTCGCAGCATCTGGCTCTGGCCCGAGCGATCGGAGGAGAGCTCGTTCGGAACGGCGGCGACGAGTTGGTAGCGGACCTCGTTGCGGCGATCGACCAAGCGAACGAAACGCAACGAAGAACGCTTGCTCACGCTCACATGCATTTCGCCGCGGGACGGGCCCTATATTTCAGCAAACCGCGGAAACTTCAGGAAGCCGAAGCCGCATTGAAAGATGCGACCGCTGAATTCATCGCGGGCGGCAGTCCCGGCGAGCTCCTGGCAAGCGCGTTCACGGCCAACGTTGTGTACGAGGCGCATCGCGTCGACGAGTGCAAGGAACGGCTTAAAGAGGTTCGGGTGCGCATCGGCTCGCGATATCCGGCGCTTCGTGCCGGCGTCTTCTGGGAAATGGGAGGCGTCGCATTGGCGCACTCGCAGTGGGGACAGAGTCTCGACGCATTCCGCGAAAGCCTCGCGATCTACGAGCACCTCGGAGAAAAGAACTATGCGGCCGTGCTCGAGGGGCTCATTGGTGACGTGTACGGCCGAATCGGCGAACCGGCACAGTCATGGAAGCATCGCGCCGCGGCGCTGCACGAGCTCGGACAGACGTCCTCATTCCGGCTGCATCTGCAGCTCGACGGAATCGTGCAGGCCGCCATCTCAGAACGCGACTGGCCCGTTGCCGAGTCCATCCTCGGGCTCGATATCGAGCTCGCCGACCGGATGAAAGACGGAGGCGTTGTCGCCGTCGAATCGCGACTCAGTCGAGCAGAGCTGTTCATTCACCGGAACGATCGCATGCGGGCGGAAGCTGATCTCGCGGAAGCAAAGCGGCTCATCGCGAGGCGCGAGCCGGGAGACCGGTTGCTGAGCGGCGCGAAGGCGAAGGTCGTCGAAGCGATGCTGGCGCGTGATGCGGGGACCGCGGTGGCTCTCCTCACCGAGGCGATCGCCTTTCATCAGAACCTCGGCCGAAGGATGTATCTGCCGCGGCTCTTCATGCTCCGAGGTCGCGCTCACCGTTCGCTCGCAAACGACCCACTTGCCCGCGACGACTTCGAGAGCGGGATCGCCGAGCTGGAAAAGAACCGAGAGTCGCTCACCGGTCGTGACCGATGGGGCATTTTTCACGCAGCGGAAGATCTCTTCAACGACGCCATCGGTCTCGCCCTCGACGAAGACGATTTCGAACGTGCGTTTGCCTACGCCGAGCGTGAACGCGCACGCGGCCTCCTCGACGACCTTGGCACAACCTGGAGGCCTGTCGCCCCGTCCGACATCCCCGCAGGTACGGTCGTGATCGAGTATGCAGTTCAGGACGACAGTCTCGTCATCTTCACGAACGACCGGCAACGCGTTCATGCCGTGAGGCAGGATGTGTCTCGGGAGCAGGTCCAACGCGGGATCGCCGCTCTGAAGCACGCGGCCGCCTCATCCGACGTCGCAACGATCCGGCGAAGCGGCAAGGATCTCTACCGGATACTGATCGCACCTGTCGAGGAGCGGCTCATCGGAGCCAGCCAGATTGCGTTCGTCCCCGACCCGCGACTTGGCAACCTTCCGTTCGCGGCGCTCTGCGATGAGCGGGACCGCTTCCTCATCGAGAGTTACGGGATCGCCGTCGAACCGAGTGCCGCCGTATTCACGCGCCTCGGCAAACACGAGATTGCGCCTCGCGACCGGCGCGTGCTGGTTGCTACCGGTTCCGACGAGCTCGGAGTATTGACGTTCGCCGGAGAAGAAACGCGAGCCATCGCGCGAAAATATGGAAACGTCACGCAACTGTCGCGCGAACAGCTGACGCGCCTAGCGTTCGAGCGGGAAGCGGCGGCCGCGAATGTCATTCACTTTGTCGGCCACGGCGTGGTTTCGCAGAAGCCGGGAGAGCCGGCCTACATCCTCCTCGGAGACGGCCGGCTCGACGCGAAAGAGGTTGCTTCGCTCGCGCTGCCGCGGACCTCGATCGTCGTGCTCGCTGCCTGCTCTACGGCCGACGGCGAGATCCAATCGGCCGAAGGGACGATCAGCATGGCGAGAGCGTTCGTAGCCGCTGGTGCTTCGGCGGTCGTCGGAACGCTCCGGCCGATCGTCGACAGGGACGCCGCGCGATTCTTCCCGCGCTTTCATCAGCACTTCGCGAGCGGCGTCCCGCCTGCGGAGGCGCTGCGACGAACGCAGCTCGAGTGGATCGAACGTGGCGACAACGCGTCGATCTGGACGGCGGTCCAAATGATCGGCAGATAGTGAAGAGAGAAGGAGAAAGCTATGCCATACAAAGTGCAGTTCGTGGGTTTGACGTTTTTCCAGGAAGAGCCGGCCGGCACCATGCGAGTGCTGATGCCCGATGGCCGTGATTTCCCACCCATTCCACCGCACCTGTTCTCCATCGCCATCCCTCCCAACCCACCCAATCTCCCTCCTACCGCAATGCTCGACGAGACCGGGTGGAAGGCCGACGAAGTCGAGGAAGACGCTTTCATCCGGCAGTACTGGGTCGCTCCGTCGCAGATCACGCTTTCGGGTGGCGAGACCGTGGGCGTGCTCGACGCGACGGAGCAGCTCCCTCGCCTGCCGAGTCTGCGCCTCGCCGATCCGATGGCGAAGGTCAACCCCGCGAACGCGAAGAAGATCGGCGACCTCGAGTTCCGCCAGGGAACTTTCACGACCCTCCGCATGCCGAACAAACCGATCGAAGACGCGGCGCTGGTCTCGACACTCGAACTCGACCACGACGGTGACATCGAGATCACCTTGACCACTCTTGGCGACCCGCTGAACCCGGCGGCGGTCGTCGGAGAGAAACGCACCATCACGCTGAAGGCGGGCACCGAGATCGTCTTCGTGAATACGTCGCGCGGCGTGCCTGTGCCGGCCGACGCCGATCACATTCAGATCTACCAGAAGCTGTGCGACGAAAAGGTCAGCTTCGTATTCCCGCAGATCGACGCCGAAGAAATCGACCCGCTTCAATCGCCGCACCCGTTCTTCACCTCGCCCCACGCCGCATTTTCGGGCGAAGGCTGCTCGAACATGGGGATCTGAGCGCGTGGCCGGGATTCTTCCCGGCCTCCGCGGGTCAATCGACGACGATGTCCACGCCGAGTGAGGCCGCGACGCGATCGATGGGGTGGGCCCAGGTCCACCCGGCGTCGTGTGGGCCGCCTGCAATGGAGGTAGCGAAGACGAGACCGACCGGCTCGAGAGTCTGCGTCGCGTAGACGAGTGCGCCGCTGTCGCCCCCCTGCGCGAAGGAACGCTGCGTGGCGGCGCCGATCTGGATTACGTCATTGAAGAATGCCTTGATCCCGCCGTAGCGGACTGGGAGGTTATCGACTTCGATTCGGTCGACGATCCCCTTCCGGACACCGGTCGCGGCTCCGATCTTCGTGACCTCCAGCCGCTCCAACGCCTGGGCGAACGTGGAACGCAATGCGCCTCCATCGACCGTCGAGGAATCATGAGGAATTCCGTCGTCCAGGAATGCAAAGGCGCAGTCGGTGAGGTTGCGACTGCCGCTGCCGAGGCGCGGGTAGCGTGCATCGAGCGTCCCGATCCGATCAGCGGGAACACCGCCGTGAAGCGTCGACGGTGCGACGATCACATCGCCGCCAGCACCGCGATCGGCCAGGCCAAGTACGTGGCTGCATGAGACGAGACCACGCCGCCCGGACGCGCGATCCCGGGCGAAAAAGCCGACCGAGCCGTCTCCCCCCTTGACGTGCCCAATCGAGGCGCCGATTGCAAGCGGACCGTGGTTCGCGACACCGTCTCCACTCGCGCCTACTGCCTCGCCGGCGACTTCAATGTCAATCTCGCGCCCCGCCGTCGCGCGAAGCCGTCGCAATCGGAGACTTTCGAGGTGGCGCCGGTTCCCGATTGAGGAGAGTAGGAGCGCAAGTCTATACTGCCGGGTCAGGCCCGGCAGCGTGATGCCGATCGCGAACGGCAGCGGTAGCCCGGCCGCAGAGAATCCACTCGTAATCTCCTCTTTGAGCGCGCGGGCCGACGCGAGTTGCATCGAGGTAATGCTACCGCGTAGCAACGACCACCTCTCTCGCTTTCCCTCTACACCCGCTAACCGCGCCTGCGAAAAGCGCGACTGAGGAGGCAGCATGCTTCGATCGATACGGCGTCCGACGCGCACAATGGTCCGCTCGCTCAGGTCAAACGCGATATTGCTGTACGGGGAGCGGCGCCGCGCTGGTCAGATTCGCGACGTCCCGTAATGGCGGTGTAGCTAAGATGGTTAGGCGGCGTCTCATAAGCGCGAGGTCACAGGTTCGACTCCTGTCACCGCCACCAACCAAGGCCTCCCATATCTTCCAGTCTTCCACGTCAAATCGTCGTCCAATGCCGGAAGGCGGTCCTCGCGCGGCGAGTGACGCGTACCTCCTTTGGGCGAGACGGTTAACGTACAGCAATCGCATCGCCCGGAACGTGCACGGCGATCGACACCAGGCAAATCGCTGAAGCCTGCGGCGTGTGTGGGACAGACATTTCTGTCTGTCCCACGTGAAAATCAGTGCGGCTTCGACGCCAGTGTCGGCGGCCAGGCTCGGTTGGTCAGCGTGAAGCTGAAGTCCGTCTGGGCGGCCGAGTAGTGGCACTGCATGCAGCTTGCGCCGAGGCCTTTGAGCGATGGATTGGTCTGCTGGTAGAACGTCTCCATGGTGATGTTCGCCACCGGCACGTTGCGGAAGTTCGGTCCCGGCTCGGGCTCTCCGGCGCCGGCGGCGAATTCGGCATCGGTCGGCGGCTTGCTGAGATCCGGCGGCTTGGTCGGTAGATCGCCGCGGGTCGGCCACTGCGTCTCGATGAGGATGTAGTTCTCCAGCCACGTCCCGCGGATACCGTCCATGGCGTGGAAATCGCGATTGCGGTCGTCTGCCGATGGTTGGACCGGCAGCATGCGGATGGCGTGGATCCGGTCGGCGACGGCGATCGGTTCGCGTGGCAGCGGCGTGGCGGGATTCTTCGGATCGAGCGGCCGCCACTTTTGCATCGTCAATCCGGCCGTCGACCAGTTCTTCGGCGCATATCCGCGGTTGCCTTTGGCGACGTCGTCGAGTGCGGTGTTTCCCTTGTCATTGAACGAATAGCGCGCCGGCGCCGCCGGGCAGTTGTCCATGTTGGAGTAGTTGCACGGCACGTTGTCGACGTGCTCGAAGGTGGCCCACAGCCATTGATTGAATCCCTCCACTTTCTGGATGATGTGCAGTCCGACCATCGCCACGCGCACCTTCGGCCCGCACTCGCCGGTGACCGGATTGGGGATGCGCGCCCAGGTCCAGTAGTAGCGATTGGCCGCGGCCTCGTCCTCGGAGGGATCGAGCACGCGCCACGCCGCCTTGATCTCCAGCGAGCCGTACTTCTTGTCGCGCTCGCCGATCGGTAGCTGGATCATCTTCTTAGGCCAGCGATGCTTGTTCAGCTCACTGCGAAGGTAGTACTTGTTGTCCTTGACCGCGTCGTAGTACAGCTTGTTGTGGCGCACCTCGTAGTGCACGTACGACCCGAAACGGTCGATGAGCGGCCCGGCCATGGCCTGGTTCACTCCCTGCTGCATCGACGTTCCCTCGGAAAGCAGCGTCAGGATCTTCTCGCCCGACTTCTCGCCGATCTCGCCGGCGCTGCACGGCAGGTCATTGTCGTACTGATTCCAGGCCACCGGCGCCTTGCCGCCGTGACGGAACAGCTCGTGATCGGCCTTCATCCCTTCCCAGACGCGCGGCCCGCGCGCGCCGGCCGGCTTGCTCAGATCCGGCTTGCCGTTCGGAAAGGCGTCATCACGGACCGGACGTCCATCGGCATCGAGCGCGGCCGGCCGGTTGAGAGCGATGAACGTTTGCCAGGCAAAGACGTCGACATTGGACTGGCCCGGCGCGGAGGATCGGAGTGGAACAACCTCGGGAAGGGGATTCGCGGTGAGCACGCCCGGCGGCGGCGCGGCGGCGCGGGCATCAGACCGGATGATCGTGACGGCAGCGATCACGACCAACACGGCGGACGCAATCAGCAGTTGGTTTCGTCGCATCGTTGCCTCCTATTCGTTTTCGTCCGGCTTCGGTCCTTCTTCGAAGTTGTTGGCCTTCCAGTCGGCGAGCATCTGCACGCTTCCGGGATCCCAGACCGGACCGCCGAGCGGCATCCGGCCGCTCTTGAGCATGTTGAACGCGGTATTGAAGTTGCTGCCGCTCTTCCACCAGTCAATGCTCGCCAGCAGCACGTCGCGGGCGCGCATGCAACTGATGTCGATATCCGTGAACAGCGGAAAAATGTCGTCCCAGAAGTTGGGATGTTCGGCCATACGTCCTCCTCGCGTCACCCCTGCGGAGTGCCGTCGTCGATCCACTGCTTGAACGTCGCGACGCGGTCGCCCGGCCACGGCTCGTCGCACGGCATCTCGCCGGCGCTCGTCCGGTCGTAGATAGGCCCGGCATTGGCCTTCACGCTGTCGTAGTTGCCGAGGTCGATGCCCATGTCCTTCATCGAATCGATATCAAACTGCCGGAAAAACGACTTGATCGGATTCTCCCATGTTGGTCCTGCCATCTCTCTCCCTTCAGTTGCGAGGTTTCCGGGGGGCTGGCTACAAATTATAGGAGAGTCGCGGGAACCGGGATTCCCTACCTCCTCCATGAGCTCCTGGCCGTCTCGGCGTGACAGCTTTGATATCGTGACCACATGCGTAGCCTGTGCATCGCTTCGATCACTGCCCTCTTTCTCTGCGCTCCCCTCTTTGCCGCCGACGAGTTCACGTTGTACGAACTGCTCCCACCGCAGAGCCATCAATTCGCAATCACCTACGACGTCACGCAGGCGAAGGAAGGGGCGGAGTGGTTTTTCAATCCCATTCGCGTCGGTTCGATCGCCGCGAAAGAGCGTGTGATCGCGCGGGCTTCCGGCGAGGATTTGAAGTTCGAAGTCGTCGGCGGTAAGGAAGCGAAGACGAGCGGGCTCGTGCCGCGGGACACGGCGGACGATGCGCAGTTCATTCGCGTGCATCTGCCCGGGCCGGTGCCGAAGGGTGGGCAGACGCGGATTCGGATCATCAAGACGTACACGGACGCGAAGTCGTACGACGTGAAAGATGGTCTGCTCGTGTTTGAGCGGCCGCTTGGGATCAAGCGCAACGTCGTGCTGCTGCCGAAAGGATGGGAGCTGGCCGGCTGCGGGTCGCCGGGCATCGTTTCGACGGATGCCGATGGGCGCGTTCGCGTCAGTTTTCTCAACGATCGCGATGATCAGTTGCCGGTGAAGCTCGTCGCCAGGAGCCTGCCATGAAACGGGTGTTGTTTTTCTTGATTGCGCTCGTTCCCGCGATGCTTCTCGCACAGGAATCGGTTCATCGCGCCGAGCAGGATCGGGAGATCAGCTACTGGCTTCTCGATCCGGCCACGCATCAGTTTCGCATCTCGCACGACTTCACCGTCACGCGCGTTGGTCAGAAGTCGGTACACAGTTTCGTGCGCAAAGGCAGCGTCGTTTCG
This sequence comes from Thermoanaerobaculia bacterium, assembly GCA_036260495.1. Classification (GTDB taxonomy): domain Bacteria; phylum Acidobacteriota; class Thermoanaerobaculia; order Gp7-AA8; family Gp7-AA8; genus JADGNZ01. Next base: position 1,500 of record DATAMS010000466.1, on the reverse strand, counting down.
CCGGACGCGAAGATGACCGATCTCGATACCGGCAAAGACCTCGTCACGCACGCCGTTCCCGGCAAGGATGTCAACGCGCTGGGCTACTACCCGACGCCGGTCGATCCCGATTCCGTTGCCGTGCAGGGCGATCTCGAACATCCGGTGGCCGAGGGACGGTCGGCGAGGATACGGGTGCAGGAGACGTACACCGATCCGGCCGGCTACACGCTCGAAGGCCCCGACCTCGTTTGGAAGCGCACCCTCGGGCGTCCGCTGAACTACGTCACACTTCCTGCCGGCTGGATGCTGATTTCGGTCAACACGCCTGCTGTGATCTCACTCGATGACGACGGACGGATCAAGCTGCGCTTCACGAATATTCGCAACGACGAATTGTCGATCGTGATCAAAGCGCGGCGCAGACCGGCGAAGGTAACAAATCCCGGCTAGGAAGGAGCGCTGTCGCCAATCATCGCTGCTGCCGCGGAGCGGCACGCGAGGATAGCCGGGGATGCGAGCTCGCGAGCAACCCCCGGAAAGCGATTGCTAGAGATTTCGTGCCGCGTCAGCGGCACCGGAGCGAGCGGGAAGCTCAGAGAATCCCCTGGCCCGAAGGCCGTTCCAGTGCCGCTGACGCGGCACAAATCGTGAGCATCCAATGTCCGGGGGTTGCTCGCGGGCTCGCACCCCCGGCTATCGTCCGTCGCCGCTCACGCGGCGCGGCTTAACTGGACATGGTTGGCTCGAACTCCTCTCGAGGGCTCTGGATTTCCACGTACATTGCCGCCGCCGGCTCCCACTCGTGCGCGATGTTGCGCATGACCAGCGCGCAATCGAAATCGATGCTGCCTGCTGGAAAGAGCGATACGAAAGTTGATGAGCAGCCGCCGGCGAATGACTCCATGTACCCGAGGAACGCGCAACATCCCTCACGCTTCGCCCGTGAATCGATCGCCGATCCAGGCCGCGCGCGCATTCTCATCGCGCGGCGAATAGAGGAACTTCGTCCACGTCTTCTGTTCGTGAATGACGGCGCCGAGCTCCCAGACGCAGAAGACTGGTTTGTGCGATTCGTCGCGCGGCCAGAGTTTGAGCGGCGCATCGCCCTCTTTCGCGTAGACCGTCTCCCACAACTCGTTGTTGTATCGCCAGGTGTTGACGATGAGGAAGAAGAACGACTCGCCACAGAGATGCAGGATGACGAATCCGAGCTCGTTTTGAAGGCTCAGACGACCGGCGTCCATTTCGGCGCGGAGAAAGGCGCGGGCCTCGCGTTGCGTATCGTCGCTGATCACCGCCTCGGCGCGACGGATGTCGTACCACTTGAGGTGTGCATCACCGGCGATCAGATCCTCGCCGTGCGTGATGCGCTTCGGGTAGTGCTTGTAGGAATCAGGGACGTTTCCGGTCATCGGCAAATCATAGAACCGTTTCACGCGGAGACGCGGAGGACGCGGGGAAAGCGAAAAGCCCGAGGCGCAAGACCTCGGGCTTCTTGTTGCCGCGTCGTAGAAATTT
>DATAMS010000423.1:0-6012 GCA_036260495.1 Thermoanaerobaculia bacterium | reverse complement strand
ATCCCGATCATGGGCATCGCCGGCTCGCTCGCAGCGAAGAAGAAGCTCGCCGAAACGGTGGGCACGTTCCCGGTTGATGGACCGCTGTTCACGTTCCTGCTCATCGGCGTGATCGTCATCGTCGGCGCGCTCACCTACTTCCCGGTCCTCGCCCTCGGTCCGTACGTCGAGCACTTCCTGATGAACGCTGGAAAGGTGTTCTAAATCATGGCCACGCAAACGAAGCTATCTCTATTCGACGGAGCAATCCTCCGCCGCGCGCTCACGGACGCACTCGTCAAGCTGAGCCCGCGCCGCATGATGAAGAACCCCGTCATGTTCCTCGTCGAAGTGGGCGCGGTGCTCACCACGATCCTGCTCATCCCCGGCCTCTCGAAGCACGTCGATTACCGTTTCCAGATCCAGATCACGCTCTGGCTGTGGGCGACCGTGCTCTTCGCCAATCTCGCGGAAGCGGTGGCCGAGGGGCGCGGAAAGGCGCAGGCGGATGCGTTGAGGAAAGCGAAGACCGATGCCGTCGCTCGCAAACTGGTGGGCAGCGGGCCCGCGTCGTCGCGCCGCGAAGAACAAGTCGCGGCCTCGGCGCTTCGCAAAGGCGATCTGGTCGTCGTCGAAATGAACCAGACCATTCCCGGCGATGGCACCGTCATCGAAGGCATCGCCTCGGTCAACGAATCGGCGATCACCGGCGAGTCCGCACCCGTGATCCGGGAAGCCGGCGGCGATCGCTCAGCCGTCACCGGCGGTACCACCGTTCTCTCCGACCGCATCGTCGTCGAGATCACTTCGGATCCCGGTCAGACGTTCCTCGATCGCATGATCAAACTGGTCGAAGGTGCGGAGCGGCAGAAGACGCCGAACGAAGTCGCGCTCGACATTCTCCTGGCCGGACTGACGATCATCTTTCTCTTCGCCACCGTCACGCTCAAACCGTTCGCGCTTTATTCGTCGAGCGATGTCTCCGTGACGGTTCTCATCGCGCTGCTCGTCTGCTTGATTCCGACGACGATCGGCGCGCTGCTTTCTGCGATCGGCATCGCCGGAATGGACCGCGTTCTCCAGCACAACATCCTGGCGATGTCAGGCCGCGCGGTCGAAGCGTCCGGCGACGTCAACGTGTTGCTGCTCGACAAGACCGGCACGATCACGCTCGGCAATCGTCAGGCCACGAATCTCGTCCCTGCGCCCGGGGTCGATGCCGCGACGCTCGCGGAGATCGCGCAGTTGTCGTCGCTCGCTGATGAGACTCCCGAGGGAAGGTCGATCGTCATTTTGGCGAAGGAACAATTTGGATTGCGCGGACGCGAACTGCGCGAGCTCGGCGCGCACTTCGTTCCGTTCACCGCGAAGACGCGTATGTCCGGACTCGACTTCGAAGACGGCCGCGCGATCCGCAAAGGCGCCGCCGACTCCGTGGCCGGATTCGTCAAGACGTTCGACGGCGTGTTTCCGGAGCAGGTGGAGAAGGACGTCGCGAAGATCGCCGGCGAGGGCGGCACGCCGCTCGTCGTCGCCGAGAACGGCCGCGTGCTGGGAACGATCTACCTCAAAGACATCGTCAAGGGTGGGATGAAGGAGCGATTCGACCGCCTGCGCATGATGGGCATTCGCACCGTCATGATCACCGGCGACAACCCGCTCACCGCGCAAACGATCGCGCGCGAGGCTGGCGTCGATGACTTTCTGGCGCAGGCGACACCCGAGGACAAGCTCGCGCTGATCCGCAAAGAGCAGGCGAAGGGAAACCTCGTGGCGATGACCGGCGACGGCACGAACGACGCGCCCGCGCTGGCGCAGGCCGACGTCGGCATGGCCATGAACACCGGCACGCAGGCCGCGAAAGAGGCCGGCAACATGGTCGATCTCGATTCGAATCCGACGAAGCTGATCGAAGTTGTCGAGATCGGCAAGCAACTCCTGATGACGCGCGGCGCACTGACCACGTTCTCGATCGCGAACGACGTCGCCAAGTACTTCGCAATCATCCCGGCGCTTTTTCTCGTCACGTTTCCCGAGCTGCAGGCGCTCAACATCATGCGGCTGGCCACGCCGCAGAGCGCGATCCTTTCGGCGGTCATCTTCAACGCCCTGATCATCGTCGCGCTGATCCCGCTGGCGTTGCGCGGCGTCAAATACCGCCCGCTCGGCGCAGGCCGCATCCTTCGCCGCAACCTGCTGCTCTACGGCGTCGGCGGCATCCTCATCCCATTCATCGGCATCAAGGCGATCGATCTTCTGCTGCACGCGATGCATCTCGCCTGAGGAATCATGACAATGCTCGAGCACATCAAAATCTCTCTTCGCATCACCGTCGTGCTGCTCGTCATCACGTGCGGCTTGTATCCCGCGATCGTCTGGGGCATCGGGCAGATTGCGTTCCGGCACCAGGCGAACGGCTCGCTGATCGAGCGCAACGGAAAAGTGATCGGCTCGGAGATCATCGGCCAGAACTTCGTTGGCGAGCGCTACTTCCATCCGCGCCCGTCAGCAGCCGGCAACGATGGTTACGACGGCACCGCATCGGGCGGCACGAACCTCGGGCCGACATCGAAGAAGCTGCTCGACACGATCCGCGACCGCGTGATGAAGTACGCGGATACGAAACCTGCTGGCGGAGTCCCCGCCGACGCCGTGACCGCCTCGGCTTCCGGACTCGACCCCCACATCTCGCCCACCAACGCGCTCTCGCAGGCGTCACGCGTCGCGCGCGCGGGGGGCGTTTCGAGTGCGCAGATCGAATCGATGATCCACGCGCGCACCGAAGGCCGTTTCCTCGGCATCTACGGCGAGCCGCGCGTGAACGTGCTGCTGCTGAATCTCGATCTCGATGAGGCCACGACGAAAAGATGATGACTGCAGGCTGCGTGATCGGTCGGGTATTCTGAACCGATGGCCCGCCCGAACGAGGATGCTCGTCCCGATCCCGACGAGTTGCTGCGCCTCACGAAGACCGACGACCAGGGACGCGGCCGGCTGAAGGTTTACCTCGGCATGGCTGCCGGCGTTGGCAAGACGATGCGCATGCTCGACGATGCGCACCGCATGCGCCGTGCCGGCGTCGACATCGCCATCGGGCTCGTCGAAACGCACGGCCGTGAAGAGACCGCGACACGCATCGACGATCTCGAAGTAGTTCCGCGGCAGAAGGTCTCCTATCGCGACGTCGTCATCGAAGAGATGGATCTCCGCGCCGTCATCGCGCGTCATCCGGACGTCGCCGTCGTCGATGAGCTGCCGCACACGAATGCGCCGGGCTCGAAGAACGAGAAGCGCTGGCAGGATGTGGAGGATCTTCTCGCCGCCGGCATCTCCGTGATGACCGCTCTCAACGTGCAGCATCTCGAAGGTGTGCAGGACGTTGTCCACTCGGCGACGGGAATCGAGATTCGCGAGCGCATCCCGGACCGCATCGTGCGCGAGGCCGACTCGGTCATTCTCGTCGACCTTCCTGTCGCCGAGCTTCAGGAGCGCCTACGTCAGGGAAAGATCTACCCGCCCGATCAGGCCACGCGCGCGCTCGACAACTTTTTCCGGACGGAGCTTCTCGTTCGTTTGCGCGAGCTGGCGCTGCTGCAAACGGCGACGTTTTCCGGTGCGCCGGTCGTCGTACAGGGAGCCGCGGAAGTGCGCCTCGCCGTCGCGCTTCCGTTCGAGCCAGTGATCGCAAAGTCGCTCGTCCTGCGCGCGTCGCGTCTGGCCGGCCGGATGAACACGCGCTGGTACGCGGTGTACGTCCGGCAGCGCCGCGCGCATCCGGAGAACATCAGCGCCGAGCAGCACCGCAAACTCAGCGACAACGTCCAACTCGCCATCTCCCTCGGCGCCACGGTGGTCACTCGCGAATCGGAAGACGTGGCCGGCGCGCTGCTCGAGTTCGCGAAATCCGAGGGAATCACGATGCTCGTCGTCGGACGCCCCACGCGATCAGGACTCGTCAGCCGCGTCGTCCCGAGCACCGTCCACCGCCTGCTGGAACGGGGGCGAGGGTTCGATATTGTGATCGTGGATGTGTAGCACGCGAAGACGCGAAGGCGCAAAAAAAACCTCTTCGCTTCTTCGCATTCGCGTAAAAACCGGTCTTGGAGTTTTCTACCAAACACCGGCTCAGCGTGAGTCAGGCGGGCGTCTCTCAGCACTACTGTCAATCGTTCGGGCCGTCGGTTTTAGCCGCGAGAGAGAACGCTCCTTCGCCTTCGACCGATCGATGTATTCGGTGGAGTTTGCGTGAGACCAGAACTCGCGCTCCTCATCTTCACTGCTGAACGCCGGGATCTTTTTGAGCTTTCTGTTCACAAGCGTGCGATGAACTACGAAGCCCACTCGGCCGTCAACTGTTCCTTCGTAAAACTGTACGAATTGCAATCGAGGTTGCCGGTGGAGTCGCCGGGAATCCCCGGAACCTGATTTGGCTGCGCGCCGGTTTTCGAATCGGTGTATTGCCAGAGCCAGATCGAATCCCAGCTCGCCTGCGGTTTTGGCGTGGCGCTGTATTGCGCGAGCCAGAGACGATGCGAGCCGAAGAAGGGGTCCTTCGTGTTGCCCATGTCGGTCTTGAACAGGCCGCCGCAGTAGAGAACTGGCTTGCGGCCGAGTTGCTCGCCCACCAACTTGAGGAACTGGCGCGCCTGGTCGAGCGTCATTTGATTGTTGGCCGTTTCTTCGAAGTCGAGAGCGACGAGCGTTGTGTCGTCCGGTTTCGCGACGGACAGGAAGTTGTCGACCTGGTCATTCACGTCGGCGTGCGTGCCCCAGTGATACGCGCCCCACAGCATGCCGGCATCGAGGACGGCCTGGCGGCGGTTTGCGTACTCATCGTCCTGGCCCGTTGCGCCGGTAGTGGCTTTGTGGATGATGCCCCAGATGCCGGAATCCGCGGCCTGCTGAAAGCTGGCGACGTTGTCGAGATGGTAGATGTCGACGACTCTGAGATTGATATCAGCCATAGTGCGGCTCCTCCGTCTTAAATCGACGGACATTCTCCATCAAGTCGCCAGAAATGCGAAGGCCCGCGCGAGGCGGGCCTTCGGAACTACTTGCCGCTCTTTTTCTTGGCGGCGGTTTTCTTGGCTGGGGCCTTTTCTTTGGCCTTCGGCTTTTCAGCCTTGGGCTTGGCTGCCGCTTTGGCGGGCTTCTTCGGCTTCGCCTTTGGCTTCGGCTCTTCCTCTTCCTCGGGCTCCGCTTTGGCCTTGGACTCCTTCTTCGGAGCGGCTTTCTTCGCGCCCTTGGCTGGAGTCTCTTCGGCAGCCGCCTCGGTCTCCAGCTTGAAGTCGACGAACTCGAGGATGCACATCTCGGCGGCGTCGCCGCGGCGAGGTCCGAGTTTGATGATGCGGGTGTAGCCGCCCGGACGATCGGCGAAACGCTGCGCCAGCGCGCCGAACAACTTCTGCAGGTTGACGTCGTCCGCGATGACGCGCGCGATCTGGCGGCGGTTATGAACGCTGTCGGTACGCGCCAGCGTCACGAGGCGCTCGATCTGCGGCTTCAGCTCTTTCGCTTTCGGAAGCGTGGTGATGATGCGCTCGCGGTCGATGAGCGAGGCGAGCTGGTTGCGGAAGAGCGCGTTGCGATGCGCGCTCGTGCGTCCCAGCTTGCGATTAACCATTCCGTGTCTCATTGCGTTCCCCTCACTTTCCTCAACGCGAAAAAACTAGTCGCGCATCTCGGCGCCACGCGGCGCACGAGTCATGCCGAACGACAGACCGAGCGATGCGAGAACGTCTTTGATCTCGTCGAGCGACTTGCGGCCGAAGTTCTTCGTCGACAGCATCTCGCGCTCCGTGCGCTGCACCAGATCGCCGAGCGTGCGGATGTTGGCGTTCTTGAGGCAGTTGGCGGAGCGGACGGAAAGGTCGAGCTCTTCGATCGGCTTGGTGAGCATTTCCGCCATGCGCGGATCGACTTCCGGTGCTGCCACATCCTCGGCTTCTTCACCGCGCGCGTCGAACTGGCTGAAGATGCGGAGGTGATCGCCGAGGAGGTCGGCGGCCAGGCCGACGGCTTCCTGGGGCG
>DATAMS010000420.1:0-16975 GCA_036260495.1 Thermoanaerobaculia bacterium | reverse complement strand
AGCGCGGCTGACGTACGAGGATGTGCCGCCGCTTCACGCTGCCAACGGAAAGCCGGTGCGGATCACCTACTCGGTCGTGACGCAGGGTCCGGTCGTCAGCGGCGATCTGTCGAATCTTCCCACCATCGTCCCGCTCGATGTGCCGGTCGCGCCCACTGCGCTTGCGGCAACTGCAAAGAGAGAAGGCGTCGTGCTCACGTGGACGGCACCCGAGGCGTCGATCAGCGGCGCGAAGAATCCGGCGATTGCGGGCTATAACGTTTATCGATTCCCGCACGCACAGCCCGCGGACGAATTCGCGGCGCCTGCGAATGCATCGCCGGTCACCGCCACGACGTACACCGATCAGCCGCCGTACGGAGAACATGATTACTTCGTCACCGCCGTCGCGGCGCCGGGTCCGCCGCGAATCGAGAGCGAGCCGTCGGCAATTGCCGGCGCCACGTTCAAGGATCTCGTTCCGCCTGCGGTTCCGGGCGGACTGACCGCGCTCGTCGAGACTGGTGCTGTCCGCCTGGTGTGGGATCCGGTCGATGCGGCCGATCTCGCCGGTTACAAGATCTATCGCACGGAAGGAACCGGCATCGAGCAGTTGCGCCCCGCCGGAACGATTCCGCTGAATTCGGCGCAATTGCTGACCGCGACGAACTACCGCGACACCGCAGTCAATCCTGGCATCTCCTACTACTACGAGGTGGTGTCGGTCGATAAGAGCGGCAACGAAAGCTCGCGAGCGAAGACGGATTGGGTGATCGTGCCGAAGACGCCGTGAGTCGTCTGCGCTTGATACCGCCGGGCAGGGACGCCCGCCGGAAGCAGGCAGGAATGCCTGCGCTGCATTTGCATTGAATCCGGCTAGTTGACGACGTCGCAGGAGTCGTCGTCGAGGGCCTGCTCGTGCGGCCAGCGCGATGCCAGGAGGCGCTCAAAGTATGGCCGGACGATCCGTTCGTAGCGTTGTGCGAATTCGGGATGAAGGTCGAGGATCGCTTTGCGCGCGCAACGCACCAGGCATCGCGCTTCGCGGTGCGAGACGGTCATGTCGCTGCCGATGAGATTGAGCGTGAGCTCGACGATCATGCGGATGCGGCGAAGGCGGCGCCGCTCGAAAATCGGAGAGCGGACTTCTGTCATCGAATCCGTCGCGTACTTGCTCATGCTTGGTTATCGCGATCAAACGGCGATGTCTTGTCTACCATTCCAGACTCGATGAGAACATTTGCAGGCGGGCATTTCTGACCGGTTATGCGTGCTCACGGTCGCCTTCGGCCCAGATCTCGTCGGCGACCGTCACGTCGATCTGCGATTCGTAAAACTTGATGGCGGCGCGGCCGACGGCGCGAACGGAAACGTAGTTCAGCGCGCCGCCGGAAACGGCGCCCACGAACGGGATCGCTTTGGCCAGGCGGTCGCGGAAAAAATTCGCGCCGAGCTTTTCGGCGATCATGCCGCCATCGATCGTTGCCGACTCGAGCATCACGGCGATTCCCTGCTTGCCGATTCCGACTCCCGACGCATACGCGAGACACGACATCGCCTCGGCGAACCTTTCTCGCTGCGTTGGCTCGTGTCCATAGACCGTTGCGATGCCGAGGATGAGGCGGAACTGCTGGAAGACGAGGAAGGCCAGTTCCGCGCCGAGCGTGCCGATGGCGATCAACCCGCTCGGCAATCCGGAGACCGCGCCGGCGGCAGCGCAACGAAGTGCCGTGCGGCGCACCAGCAGCCGCGCGTGATCGTCGGAGTGGAAGTCGGGAGCGCTCGCTTTCAGAGCATCGACGTCACGGCGAATCTTCTCCGTGTCGATCTCTTCGAACAGAGAGCGGAAGACCTCCTCGAGCATCGAGTCGGCGCGCAGCTTCAGTTCCCGGGCTTTTCCCATCGCGGTTCAGACGGAGGATTTGGACTCCGGCTTCGATTCGGACTTCGTCTCGCTTTTGCTTTCGGATTTTGACTCTGATTTCGACTCGGACTTGGAATCCGATTTCGATTCGGACTTCGATTCGCTCTTCGCGTCGGACGATTTGCTCTCGCCCGATCCTTCGCTCTTCCCGTCCGATTTCGATTCGGACTTCGAATCCGATTTCGATTCCTTCGACGAGGCGCTGGCGTAGTCGGTCTTGTAGAAGCCCGATCCTTTGAACTGAATGGCGGGCGCCGACATCAGTTTCTTGACGTCACCACCGCACTTGTCGCAGACCGCGTACGGCGGATCCGTGAACCGCTGGATGACTTCCGTCCTGTCGTTGCACTTGGTGCACTGGTACTCGTAAATGGGCATGCGGGATGTGGAACGAGGCGGGAGTGGGCGCGATTCCGTTGAAGGCAGTGGATTAGTAGAAGCAGTGGATTAGTGGATTAGAAAGATGCGGGCTTTCGGTGGGCCAAGGCCTAATCTACTAATCCACTCATCGACTAATCCACTAACCGACTGCATCACATCAACGGCGCTACCTTCGCCTGCGAGTTCTCTTCCGCGGCGAAGAGCGCGCCATCGCGGAAGTAGACGCCGGCGATGCCGCCATCGGTCCGCCGGTAGTACCACGACTCGATCGTCGTATCGGGACGCTCGGTGCGGATCTGCCAGCCGGGGATGGGCTTGCCGAGGAGGTTGGCGACGTCGCGCTGGGACATGCCTTTTTGGAGTGCCAGCAGCTTTTCGCGCGACACAGCCAAGTGGTTGGCCGCGTTGCTGAGTCCCTGCATCGCCGCGATGTTCTGCGCATCGTGCGCGAGGACCGAGCGGTAGATCCTAATCGCATCCTGGTAGCGTCCGAGCGACGAAAGCTCATTCGCGAAATCGAGCTGGATGTGCTGGTAGACCTCGCGGGCGCGGCTGTGCGTGGGATGGTTGCGGACGAAGGTGCCGAGCGTATCGGCGTAGACCTGTTTGGCCTGCGTAGGTGCGTTCGGCGCCTGCGCGGCCTGCTTATGGTGGAGAACGTGCAACCACTCGGACGAGTTGTCGACGGCGTTGCCGCCACCGCACGACAGGGCAACGAGACTGATCAGGATAAGGGAGCGTCGCATCGGTACCAAAGTAGCACACGTTCTCTGCGCTATAATCCCCGCGTTTTGCAGGGGTTATTCAACCTTCAGCATTCGGAGGAAGCATGGCTGTGAGGGGTGACGAGGTCGCGGGCTCGATCGAGGCGCATGTCCGCGACGCGATGGAGAAGCTGGTGGGCGAGATTCGCTCCTCCATCGAAGACGTCCGCGAGGTGGTCGACTCGCAGCTCCGCGCGGCGCTTCAAAGCGTGCAGGCTGACGTCAACGCCGTCTCCTTCCTGCCGCACATTCAGAAGTCGATCGGCGATCTCGAGGAGAGCATCACCTCCGCGCAGCCCGCCCCCGCGGTGCAGGCTCCGTCGGGCGGTAACGCATCGCTCGTCAAACGAAGCATCCAGGCCGTGGAGCGCGGAAAGTCGCAGGTCGACATCCTCAACGCGCTGCTCGAACAATGTCTCGCTTTCGGCTCGCGCGCCGCGATGCTGATTCTTCGCAACGAGACGTTCAGCGGATGGAAGGGCGTTGGGTTCACTGCCGCCGGCGGCAACGATGAGCTGGTGAAGCGCTTTAATGCCGCTCCCGGACTCATCCCCGAGCTCGATCGCGTTCTCCGCAACGAAGAAGTCGTCACCTGGGACGGCGCCAATCTCTCCACCCGCCTCGGCGTCCCAGCGTCCTCACACGCCATCCTCGTGCCGATGGTGATCAAAGACAAGGTAGCCGCCGCGGTCTACGTTGATGCGACCGAAGACGACGCCGCCAAGCTCGATGCGTCGTCGATCGAGCTGCTCGTCTTCGTCACCGGCCTGCTGATCGACACGCTTACCATCCGCAAGAAGATCCCGTCGCCGAGCCTCAACGATTCCGAGCCGGCTGAATCGGTGCATACGAGTCCAACCGCGCCACAGCGCGCTCTGACGCAACCGCCGCCAGTTGCTCCGCGTCCTGCCGCTCCTCCACCCGCTCCACCCCCGGCGCCGCGGCCCGCATCCGTTCTCGATAAACCGTCCGATTCCACGGTCGCCGTCTCCGCGGCGCAGCTCCGCGAGATGATGACGCCGTCAACATCAGCAAAGCCCGCGTTCACGATGCCGGAGACCGACTTCGGCGGCGCACCGACGCCATCCGCATCTCCATCAACCGCCTCGTTCATGACGACGGCGATTCCTTCGGTCGAAGCACCAAAGCCCGCACCCGTTCCCCCGCCTCCGCCGCCGCAGCACGAACGCGAAGAACGTCCCAGCACGCAATACATCCCGCCCCCAAACATCACCCGCGCCAATGCCCCGAATGCCGGCCCCGCCGCCGGCGACTCGAAGAAACACGACGAAGCCCGCCGCTTCGCCCGCCTCCTCGTCTCCGAGATCAAGCTCTACAACGAGCCGAAAGTCGACGCCGGCCGCAAGAACAAAGACCTCTACGAACGCCTCAAAGAAGATATCGACCGCAGCCGCCAGATGTACGACGAGCGCATCCCCGACGACGTCCGCAAGTCGTCGAACTATTTCTACGATGAGCTCGTGCGGATACTGGCCGATGGGGACGCGAGCGCGTTGGGGTTGTAGCTACGTCGCGCTGCGAAACAGCGCCAGCACGCCGCGCGTTTCATCTTCGCCGAGCGCCGCATCAAAGGGCCGTGTGACTGCGAATCACCTGGGCGATGTCACGTGTGACGCAATTCCCAAGGCGAAGCCAAATCACTTCGGCGGAAATCCGAACACGGTCGATAGCTCGACGAAGTCCGCGTCCTTCGAAACGAGAGTGAATCCCTTATCTCGCGCGAGCTTCCAGATGGCGAGATCAGATGCTTCGCCAAGTCCGAGGTGATGGACGTGCGCCGAGCCGGGATAAGTGTCATCCAGGTGTTTGACCAGCGACGGGGCTAGATTCTGATCAAACAAAAGCTTCATTCGCTCGCGACCAACATCTGATGTTCGCGCTCGGCGGCATAACTGAGACAAGCGAGAATGTCTTCGCGCGTGAGGTACGGAAAGTCCTTCAGCAGATCCTCTTCCGTCATTCCGGCGGCGAGATACGACAGCACGTCGTACACCGTCATGCGCATCCCTCGGATGCATGGCTGACCGCCGCGCTTTCCCGGCTCGAGTGTGATGATTCCTTCGTACGACATCGTCCGCACATTCTAATGGCGTTCTGCAAACGCGGCGCATCCCTCACGGCCCACTTTTCGCACTTGAACCAACCCGATGCGGATGTGGTTTCGGCGTCGTTGGGTGATCGCGGTCGTGGCGGTGCTGGTTTCGCTGCTGGCGGTGGCTGCGTTTCTGGTCACGACGCAGCGACCGGCAAAGAATCGCGAGTTTGTCGTGCCGGCCAAACCGGAAGCGCCGCCGGATCTGGAGAAACTGCGTCCGGCCTTCGCTGCCGGGCTCGTGGCGTTCCGGCGCGGTGATGGCGGCGAGGCGGCGAAACAACTCTCCTCCTTTCATTTCGGCCGCCGCGCGGTCGAGGAGTACCGTCTCTACTACCTCGGCAGCGCGCTGCAACTGTCGGGTGATTTGACTGGCGCGCGGACGACGCTGGCCGCGTTGTGGCGGCGGAACCCGGCATTCGTGCTTCGACCGGACGCCACATCGAGCCTCGGCGCGTTGTACAAAGCGGCGGGCGACTGGACTCACGCGGCGTCGATGTTTGCTGACATCGCGCCGCACACCTCGGATTCGAACGTCGCCGCCACCGCGCGATGGAACACGATTGAATCGAGCTTCGCCCGCAGCGACGTGGCCACGATGCTGTACGCCGCGCGCAGCATCGCCATCAAGAATCCGCGCGCACCGCAGGCGCCGCTGGCCATCGAAATGGCGCGCGCCATCGCCGGACTCCCCGCCGAGGCGCCGGTCAAACTGACCGATGGCGAACGCCTCGAGCGCGCGGTCTCGCTGATGCGCGATGGCGATCCGCAACACGCATTCGACGAACTCGACGTGCTCCAGACCTCGGGGCCGCAGGCGGACTTGCGCTCGCCCGTTCAGCTCAACCGCGGACTTGCGCTGAATCAATTGCATCGTTATGACGAGTCAAGTAAAGCTCTTGAGCCGCTCGCCTCTGGAGCGTATCGCTTTGCCATTCCAGCGATTTTCACCGCCTCGCAGAACTATCGTGCGCTGGCATCGTCGATTAATCCGATGGTCACCAAGACCATTGTTGTCAAACAACAGGTTGGCACCATCAAACTGAAAAGCGGCAAGACGAAGCCGAGGTTCAAGAACGTCAAGAAGAACGTGCAGCTCGCCGACTTGGCCAAAAAGGCGAAGCGGGATGAGTACGAGCGCCTGGCAACGGAACGGTTGAAGGATCTGCTCAGGCTTCCGCTTGCGGACGAAGTACGCATCACCGTTCTGAACAGCCTGATCGTGGCTGCCGAGGCGAAGAATCAGGATTCTTATGAACAGGAATTGATCGTTCAATTGCAGAAGCTCGATCCGTCGCAGGAGGCCGGCCTGCAGCATTTCTGGGATAAAGCGTGGGCAGCGTATGAGCGCGGCGACCTCAATGGGGCGATCTCGTTGATGACGTTCATCCGCGATGCTTATCGCAGCCCGAACGTTAAGCGGCAAGCCGCTTATTGGTCCGCGCGCTGCGAAGACCGGCTCGGCAGAAAAGCCGCCGCCGTAGCGACGTACCAGACACTCGCTGCAGCGCCTTATGACGACATCTACGCCATCGAGTCGGAAAAGCGGGGAGCGAAACGGCCCGGAACGAATGTCAATCCACTGACTTCCAACCGCCCCGATTGGCGCGACGTCGCCGAGCAGTCCATGCCGCAGGCTCTCCGCCTCGGATACGAGCTGACTGCGCTAACTGATTTTCGTGATGCGCAGATGGAGATCGTCCGGAACCGCAATCGCGCCAATCAACAATTCGCCGATGCGTTACTGGCCGAGATCTACCATGCCTCGGGCGACACGGAATCAACGCTCAAGACGCTTCGCAGTGCGTTCCCCGCACTGGCCACTGTGGAGCAGGACTCCGTGCCATCATACTTTCTGAGAATGTACTACCCGCTCAAATACGACGATTGGATTCGAAATTACTCAAAGAAAAATGATCTCGATCCCTTCACCGTGATGGGTCTGATCCACCAGGAGAGCTATTTCAATCCGAAGGCGAAATCAAATGTTGGCGCACTGGGGCTGATGCAGCTCATGCCCGCGACCGGAAAGGAGCTCGCCGGCCGCTTCCACATTACGCCGCGCCTCAACAATCCCGAAACCAACATCCGCCTCGGCACCGCCCACTTCAAGGAGCTCGTCAATCTCTTTGGCAACGATGAGCTGGCCATCGCTTCCTACAATGCGGGCCAGGGCCGCGTCCAACAATGGCGCCGCGCCGCCCCGTCGAAACCGATGGACGAGTTCATCGAATCGATTCCGTACCGCGAGACGCGCACGTATGTAAAGCACGTCGTGATGATCGCGTCGTCGTACCGGCGGATGTATCCATAGGCGGAGTATTTTTTTTCCAGTCGGTTGGCCGCCGGGCGAGACGCCAGGGGGTCGCGGGTCAGTACTCAGGCGCGGCAATTTCATTCGCGCTCGCAACACGAAGACAGCGAGGGTCCCAGCGCCGGCAGCAAAGATCGTAATGAACGGCAGCGCGGTAACGTACTGGCCCATGCGCGCCGGTCTCACCGATCTCCGTCTCCAACCACATCGTGACCGGAATGCTCGCGACGAGAATCCCGATGAGCGAGAGCGATGCGAGGTAGGTGACCCTTGGGGTGATCACGCTGAAGCTCCCCCCCTACAACGTGTAATTCTTCTCCAGCAGCACCCTCGCTCGCCTATCCCTAAGATTCCGGATCTGCGACTCGATGTCGCGCTCGAACGGGATCTTGCGGTGGCTGGCGTAGACGGGGGCGTCGACGGTGATTTTCTTCAGCTCTTCGCCGAAGGTGTTGGGGGAAAGGTGGGCGGTGTCGTCGGCGAGCTGTTGCTGATCGTTCGGGAACGACGCCTCCGTCACCACGGCGACGACGCCGGGCGTCTTGTTTGTGCGCTTCCAGATTTCCGAGGTGGGGCCGGTGTCGCCGGTGAACGCGATGGCCTGGCCGTTCATCTCCACGATCACGCCCGCGGCGGGGATCTGGTGATGGACCGGGACCGCGGTCATGCCGATGCCTTCGTACATCACCTTCTTGCCCGGCGTCAGGGCGCGGTAGATCACCGCGGGCTTGTTCGTCAGCGGGGAAATCAGCGTCGAGAAATCGGGCCAGACGATTCCGTTGAAGACGTTCGAGATCAGGAGCTCCATCACATCTTTTGCCGCGAAGACCGTCAGCGGACCGGCGGTCTGGCTGAAGCGGTTGTGGATGAGATGGGGCAGATCGCGGATGTGATCGGCGTGGGTATGAGTAATGAAAACAGCCTGGATGCGGGCTTGCTGCGCGAAGGAGAGCTTGGATGTAAGGGTCCCGGCGTCGACTGCAAACCAGTCGTCGATCAGGTAGCCCGTCAGATTATGTTCAGCATCTGACGCGCCGTACGCGCCGAGCACCTTGAGCCGCATCCCTGTCCTTCGCCCGTCCTGTCCGTGACTCGCCTGGAAGAGACTATTCTTGCAGCGGAAGAACTTAATGTCCAGCGTTGGCGGAAGGTTCACACGTTGACCACCTCGCGAAAACCTCGCCGCGACTCTCTGTCCGATGCGGCCATGGCGCCGTTTCACCCGGCCGTCCGCGACTGGTTCACGAATGTTTTTCGCACGCCGACGCGCGCCCAGGAGCTGGGTTGGCCGGCCATCGCACGCGGCGACTGGACGCTGATTTTCGCGCCGACCGGCAGCGGCAAAACGCTGACCGCGTTCCTCTGGGCTCTCGATCGATTGATGTTCGCGCCGCGGCCGGAGAAGGATCGGCGATGCCGCGTCGTCTATATCTCGCCGCTCAAAGCGCTCGCAGTCGATGTCGAGCGAAACCTGCGCGCGCCGCTGACGGGAATCGCCAATCTCGCCGCCGAGCGCGGCGAATCATTCGTCCTCCCATCGATTGCCATCCGCACCGGCGACACGCCACAAAACGAGCGCGCTCGATTTCTTCGCGATCCCGCTGACATCCTCATCACCACGCCGGAGTCGATCTACCTGATGCTGACGTCGAACGCCCGCGACGTCCTGCGCGGCGTCGAGACGATCATCATCGACGAGGTCCACGCGCTCGTTCCAAACAAGCGCGGCGCGCATCTGGCGCTGTCGCTCGAGCGTCTGCAACGCGTCGCTGACAAGGTTCCGCAACGCATCGGGCTCTCCGCGACGCAGAATCCGTTGGAAGAGGTGGCGAAGTACCTGGGTGGCTTCGCGGGAGTCGCTCGTCGGGGGTCGGGAGTCGGAGCAGAAGCGGCTTCCGGACGTGCGGTTCCTTCCGCTTCGATACGTGGCAGTTGGATACCGAAAGTTGCGGATGAAGGCGAAACCAACTCCGACCCCCGACCCCCGAAACACGACCCCCGCGAAGTCACCATCATCAACACCGGCGAGAAAAAGCAGCTCACGCTTCAAGTCGAAGTTCCCGTCGAGGAAATGGCCAAGCTCAACGAATCGTCGCGCGACGACATCCCCAGCGGGCCAGCGGGGAAAGGTGTTCGCACATCGATCTGGCCGGCAATCCATCCGCGATTGCTCGAGTTGATCCGCGCGCATCGCTCGACGCTGATCTTCGTCAACTCGCGACGTCTTGCCGAACGTCTGGCTGGTGCGATCAACGAGCTCGCCGGCGAGTTGCTCGTGCAAGCTCATCACGGGTCGATCGCGCGCGCCCAACGCATCGAGATCGAAGACAACCTCAAATCGGGCCGCCTGCCCGCGCTCGTGGCCACCTCGTCGCTCGAGCTGGGCATCGACATGGGCGCGATCGATCTCGTCATCCAAATTGAAGCGCCGCCGTCGATTGCCAGCGGTATGCAGCGCATCGGGCGCGCGTCGCACCAGGTCGGCACCGTCAGCGAAGGGATCATCTTCCCGAAGTTTCGCGGCGACCTGCTCGCGTGCGCCGCGATCACTGATGCCATGCACCGCGGCGCCATCGAGCCGACGCGCTACCCGCGCAATCCGCTCGACGTACTCGCGCAGCAGGTCGTGGCTATGATCGCCACCGACTCGTACCACGCCGACGAGCTCTTCGCGCTCGTGCGCCAAGCCGCGCCGTTCTCTGAGTTGTCGCGAACGTCATTCGATGGCGTGCTCGACATGCTCTCCGGCCTTTATCCTTCCGACGAATTCGCCGAGCTGCGGCCGCGCATCACCTGGGATCGCGTCACGAACATCCTCACGCCGCGGCCGAATGCGAAGCGCGTCGCCATCATCAGCGGCGGCACGATTCCCGACCGCGGCCTCTTCGGCGTCTTCCTCGCCGGCGGCGAAAAAGTGCAGAGCGCGCGCGTCGGCGAGCTCGATGAAGAGATGGTTTTCGAGTCTCGCGCCGGCGAGACCTTCCTCCTCGGCGCGTCCACCTGGCGCATCGAAGAGATCACGCACGATCGCGTGCTCGTCACACCCGCGCCGGGCGAGCCGGGCAAGATGCCGTTCTGGAAAGCCGACGCCGCCGAGCGGACGGTCCCATTCGGCGAAGCGATCGGCGCGCTCGTCCGCGAGATCGGTCTGATGCAACCGGCCGCCGCCATCAAACGTCTGACGACGAAACACGACCTCGGCGAGCTTGCCGCGAAAAACTTCATTCAATATCTCGACGATCAGCACGCCGCCACGGGCGCGGTCCCCGACGACCGCACCATCGTCATCGAGCGCGTTCTCGACGACCTCGGCGACTGGCGCGTCTGCGTGCTCACGCCGTTCGGCGGCCGCATTCACGCGCCGTGGGCGATGGCCGTGACCGCGAAGGTTCGCAACGAGCTGCAGATCGACGTCGAGACGATGTGGAGCGACGACGGGTTCATCGTCCGCTTCCCCGACACTGACGCCCCGCCGCGCGCCGAGTTGCTCATTCCCGAAGCCGACGAGATCGAGCAGCTCGTCGTCCGGCAACTCGGATCGAGCTCGATGTTCGCCGCGAAATTTCGTGAGGCCGCAGCCCGCGCGTTGCTGCTCCCGCGTTTCCGACCCGATCGTCGCCAGCCGCTCTGGCAACAACGCAAACGCGCCTACGACCTGCTGCAGGTTGCCTCGCGATTCGGTTCGTTCCCGATCATTCTCGAGACGTATCGCGAAGTCTTGCGCGACGTGTTCAACGTCCCCGCGCTCGTCGCCACGATGAAGAAAATTCAACAGCGCACGATTCGCGTCGTCGTCGCCGACACCGAGAAGCCCTCGCCGTTCGCCGGCTCGCTTCTCTTTCGCTACGTCGCCAACTTCATCTACGACGGCGACGCGCCCCTGGCCGAGCGCCGCGCGCAGGCGCTGGCCATCGATCAGGCGCAACTCCGCGAGCTGCTCGGCGAGCCAGAGCTGCGCGAGCTCCTCGACGCCGATGCGCTCAACGCGCTCGAGATCGAGCTGCAACATCTCGACGATCGCCACAAAGCGAAGTCGCTCGATGCCCTTCACGATCTCTTCCTCCGCCTCGGCGATCTGAGTTTCGACGAGGTCGCCGCCAGATCGCTACCAACCGTCGGTCCCTCGGACGCGAAGCCCGGCGCAACGCTCGAATCGCAAGTCAAAGCGGCGATCCGCGAGTTGCTGAAGACGCGCCGCATCATCGAGGTCGGGATCGCGCGCGAGAAGCGCTTCATCGCCATCGAAGACGCCAGCCGTTACCGCGACGCCCTCGGCGCGCCGCTGCCGCCAGGACTCGCCGATCGTTATCTGCAGCCGGTCGCCGATCCGACCGGCGATCTCGTCCTTCGCTACGCGCGCACGCACGGCCCGTTCACACCGCACGACGTCGCGCA
The DNA here is from genome assembly GCA_036260495.1 of Thermoanaerobaculia bacterium. Taxonomy (GTDB): domain Bacteria; phylum Acidobacteriota; class Thermoanaerobaculia; order Gp7-AA8; family Gp7-AA8; genus JADGNZ01. Next base: position 5,105 of record DATAMS010000420.1, on the reverse strand, counting down.
TCGTTACAGCCTCGGTGTCGCCGTCGTGACGAGCGCGCTGGAACGATTCGTCGAGCGCGGGCGGCTGATCGAAGGGGAGTTCCGTCCCGGCGGCACGCAGCGCGAGTGGTGCGACAACGACGTGCTCAGCGCCATTCGCCGCCGCTCGCTGGCGAAGCTTCGGAAGGAAGTCGAGCCGGTCGAGACGAAGGCCTACGTCCGCCTCATCAACCACTGGCAATTCGTCACGAAGAAACGCCGCGGCCTGGAAGGCTTGCTCGAAGTCATCGAAGCGCTGCAAGGTGCCGCGTTGCCGGCGTCGATCTTCGAGTCGGAGATTCTGGCTGCGCGCATCGACGGCTACAAGCCATCCGATCTCGACACGCTCAGTGCCGCCGGCGAGATCATCTGGACCGGTGTCGAACCGCTCGGCGATCGCGACGGCCGCATCGCGCTCTATCTCACCGATCATCTGCCGTTGCTGCATTCAACCGTCGCCACGGAAGCGAGCGCGTTGGAGCAACAGATCATCGATCACCTTCGTGCGAGCGGCGCGTCGTTTTTCGCCGAGGTCCAGACGGCGCTCGGTGGATTCGCGAATGATGTCGTCGACGCGCTCTGGAACCTCGTCTGGCGCGGCGTCATCACCAACGACACGTTCCACGCGTTGCGCGCCTACACGCGCCCGAAGGCCTCGCCGCGCACGACCGGATTCCGGTCGCGCCGCGTCGCCCCGCCATCGACACAGGGCCGCTGGTCGCTCATCCAGCCGCCGCGCGGCTCAACGACAGAACGGGCCAGTGCGACCGCGCATCAACTCCTGGCTCGGTACGGAATCGTCGTGCGTGAAGCCGCAGCGGTCGAAGGCATCGCCGGCGGATTCAGCGCGATCTATCCCGTACTCAAAGGTATGGAGGAGTCGGGCCGCACGCGCCGCGGCTACTTCGTGGCGGGCTTCGGCGCCACGCAGTTCGGCAGCGCCGGCGCGCTCGATCTCTTGCGCTCGTATCGCGACGAGCCCGACGAACCGGAGACCGTGATGCTCGCCGCCACCGATCCCGCCAACCCATACGGCTCGCTGTTGAAATGGCCCGTCGTTGGTTTGATGCGCGTGCCGGGCGCCAACGTCATCCTCGTCAACGGCATGCTCGGGGCGTACGTCGGCCGCGGCGAGAAACAACTCTCAATCTTCCTTCCCGAAAACGAACCGATGCGCGGCGTCGTCGCGCGCGAGATCGCGAACACGCTGGCGTCGCTGGTAACGAACGGCCTACGCCGCGCGATGCTGATTGCAGAAATCAATGACGCGCCAGCGGCGAAATCGGATCTCGCGCCGTGCCTGGCCGAGGCGGGATTCGTCCCGACGGCGATGGGATATCAGATGCGGGCACTTCGAATCTGAGCGATGAAAAATGCCTGAAGGCGACAGCATTTACCGCGCAGCCAAGGCGCTGCATCGCGCGCTGGCAGGCAAGACGGTGACGTCGTTCAAGACCGTTCTGCCGAAGCTCGCGCGCATCGACGAAGACGCGCCGCTCGCCGGCCGCACGATCGAGCGCGTCATCTCCGCCGGCAAGAATCTCATCATCGAATTCTCCGGTGATCTTCACCTGCACACGCACATGAAGATGAACGGAAGCTGGCACATCTACCGGCCGGGCGAGCGCTGGCAGAGGCCGCGTCGCGACATGCGCATCGTGATCACGACGGACGATTTCGTCGCCGTCGCGTTCACGGTTCCAGTCGCCGAGTTTCACACCAGCCGCAGCCTGGCGCGCGACGAGAACCTCCGCCGCATCGGCCCCGACCTCCTCGGCGCAACCTTCGATCGAGCCGAGGCCCTGCACCGCATCCGCTCGCATCCGGACGAGGAGATCGCGAACGTCCTCCTCAATCAACGCGTCATCGCCGGCATTGGCAACATCTGGAAATCGGAAACGCTGTTCGACGCCGGCATCGATCCGTTCACGCACGTCTCGGGTCTCGACGACGCGCAACTCGATCGGATCATCACTTCCGCGCTGAAACTCCTCCGCCGCAGCGCCGACGGCCGCAGCGAATTCGCCGTCTACAGGCGCGGCGGCGAACCGTGCCGCAAGTGTCGCACGCCGATCCGCTATCGCAAACAAGGCGAAGATGCGCGCGGTACGTATTGGTGCCCGAAGTGCCAGGCGGTGGGTCCCCTCTCTTAGAACTGCCGCGCAATAGCTGGAATCGCCGACGCGAATGTGTCTTGTATGTGCTGAAACTTCGATTGCACCGCGGGTCCAACGAGCTCGCGAAAGCGCGGTCCCACTGTCGGATCAGGATTGAACACCCAGAAGCGTCGAATCCTAGTTTTTCCAACCGTTCCAAGCGCCCACAGGTACTTGAAGAATGCGTCGGATGGTGGCATCGAGTATCCGATTACAAAAATATTCTCTGCTTCGGAGAGCTCGCGAGCAGCTCTGCGCCAGACATTTGTCAGACTCAGGTGCTGCGACGTCTTGCCCCAAGTTGGCGGGACGATCACGGAACCGGAAGCGACCGCAGCGTCGCAATGAGTCATGTTCGGCAGCTGAGAGGAGAGCGAGAGTTGAACAGTCTTCGCCAAGTCAGCCGTCGGCCAAGATCTTTTGCTCAGGTACTCTGAGAGATGCCACGGGATGATGTGCTGACAGCGAGGACAGCGCGCCCAGTTAAGCGATCCGTGCAGCTTAAGGAGCGGAACGCCCGGGCTTGGATCGCCGAGCGCGTACTCAACGGAGATGTTGTTTCTATCGAAAGCGAAATCGCAAGCAAGGTCGTAGTTGAACGTTATGACACTACACGACTGCCCTCGCTCTAAAATGCGCTCCACGAGGTCGGCAAATTCATCGTAAGGAGGCGGAGCAACCACGTACGTGTGACCGTCGACCTTCTTCGTCGGTAGCGGCATGCTTTTCTCGACCGTCTCAGTGATCACGGCCCGCATTGCCGAGTCAAGATTTGAGATTTGCGATTCGCGGTAGTCCCCGAAGACACCGAGAATCTGCGCCATCTCAAACGCGGAGAACACCGATTCAACATTGTCGACGTCCAAAGCCGCCTTTGAATGCACTTGCGGCAATACGCCGATCGCGTCAAAGACGATCTCAAAGCTTTCGCGATTGAGGACTTTATTTGCGCGAAACAAGTCTTGGGCGACATCAAGAAAATTGGCCATGAGCGGAACGCCGGCCGCAGCCGAGGCACCCGCCCCAAGAATAAATACGGAAGTCGCCATGAACGCATTGTATCGTTCCGGACGGCCGCGCCGGCCGCCTTGCTACCGAGCAACCACGCAGCCCCGGAACCGTTTATCCTGCGTTCGTGGCGCGCGATCTTCCTATCGGTAACGGCAGCCTCATGGTCAACTTCGATCATGAATACAACATCCGCGACGTTTACTACCCGCATGTTGGGCAGGACAACCAGACCAACGGGGACGTGTCGTTTTTCGGCATTTGGTGCGATGGGAAGTTTGCGTGGATTGGCGATCCGTCGTGGGTGAAGGGGCTTGATTACGACGGCGACACGCTCGTCACGCGGATGGACGCGCAGTCCGATTCGCTGCAGCTCGGGCTCACGATTAATGATGCGGTCGATTTCGATCGCGATGTCTTCATCCGCCGCGTTGAGCTACGCAATCTGGCGGACACGAAGCGAACCGTGCGGCTCTTTAGTCATTTCGATCCGCATCTCGGCGGCAACGCCATCGGCGATACGATCTTCTTCGATCCGGAGTTCAACGGATTCGTTGCGTACAAAGCGCAGCGCTACGTTTTGATCAACGCCGCGAGCGACGATCAGTTCGGATTCAAGGCCTTCGCCATCGGAACCAAGGAGCGCGAGGGCTATCAGGGCACGTGGCGCGACGCCGAGGATGGCGTGTTCGAGCCAAACAAAGCGATCGCGCAGGGATCGGTCGATTGCACCGGAATGATCGAGCTCACGCTGCTGCCGGGCGGGGTTTCGACGGCGTACATCTGGTGGATTTTCGGGCAGTCGTACAAGGACGTCGTCGCGCTCGACACCTTCGTGCGCGAGCGCGGCGCGGCGTCGTTGCTCGATCGTACGCGCGACTACTGGAAGTTGTGGGTCAAGAACGACGTCGACATCAGCCGGTTACCTGAGGCGGTGCAAAGGCTTTATCGGCGCTCGCTGCTGATCATTCGCACACAGGTCGATCACAGCGGCGCCGTCATCGCCGCCACCGACTCCGACATCGTGCAGTTCGGCAAGGACACGTACACGTATATGTGGCCACGCGATGGCGCGATCGTGGCCATGGCGCTGCTGCAGGCCGGTTACGCCGAGATCACGCGGCGCTTTTTCGATTTCTGTTGCCGGCTCATTACGCCCGAGGGGTTCTTGCTGCACAAGTACAACCCGGATGGGTCGGTGGGATCGTCGTGGCATCCGTGGCTCGCCGACGGCAAGCGCCAACTGCCGATTCAGGAAGACGAGACCGCGCTCGTCGTCGTCGCGCTCTGGACGCATTTCGAGAAGTTTCACGACGTCGAGTTTGTGAAGCCGCTCTACAAACCGATCATCAAGCAGATGGCCGATTTTCTGGCGCGTTACCGCGAGCCGCACACGCGGCTGCCCGCTCCGTCGTGGGATTTGTGGGAGGAGCGGCGCGGTATCGCTGCGTTCACGATCGGCTCGGTCTGGGCGGGACTCTACGCCGCGGCGCGATTCACCGATGCGTTCGGCGAGACCGCGCAGGCGGAGAAGTATCGCCGCGCGGCCGCCGAGATCCGCGAAGCCACTTCGCGTTATCTCTTCGATGAAACGAGCGGCTGCTTTGCGCGATCCGTAAGCGTCTCGAGTAAGGGCGAGATCGCGACCGATCCGACTCTCGACGCCTCGATGGCCGGCCTCTGGCTCTTCGGCATGTTCGACGCCGGCGATCCGAAGATCGTGGCCACGATGGAGGCGATGATCGCGCGGCTGACGATCAAGACCGACGTCGGTGGCGTGGCGCGCTACGAGAACGACTACTACTTTCAGATTTCGAAAGACGTCGCCAACGTGCCCGGCAATCCATGGATCGTCTGCACGCTGTCGATCGCGCACTGGTACGCGATGCGCGCGCAGAACACCGCCGAGCTACAGAAGGCGAT
>DATAMS010000414.1:0-10688 GCA_036260495.1 Thermoanaerobaculia bacterium | reverse complement strand
GAAGAATCTTTGGGCATCCGTTGAGTTCGATCAGCATGCGAAGCTACGAAAGGAAGATGTAAGCGGAATCGCAAGATCCATCGCGTCGATCGTCGCGCCGGCGGCGACTCACCAGCTGCGCACTCTGCGCGTTCATCGGCGAAATCAGCTTCCAAGCGGAGTGATTGATATCTGGGCCCATCATCGAGACAACGTCGAAGAACCCTTCGTCGGTCTCGCATGGGGAGGCAGGGTAGCACCTGCAGACGAAATAGAGCTATCAAAACTCGCTGAGAGAAAGGACAAGAAACTCGCGATCTATCGTCGCCATTGCTCGGCGGTGTGGCTCCTTCTCGTCGTAGATCCCTATTCGCCGGCCTCCATGGCGTACGTTCCGTCGGAGTTTCGCTTGCGCAACTCTGGATTCGATCGCGTTGTTGCCCTGCAGGGCTGGAGCTACACAATCGACCTTTGGAACTTGTCGGCTTAGATCATCACTGTACAATGCGCGGCGCTATGAGCGCGATCTTCGAAAACGCCCTCGATTCGCTAAAGATGGGCGTCTCCCACTTGGTCGACGATCGACTTCAGACTTCCGACAAATGGGCAATCCTCGAGCTCTTCCATACGATCGAACTCTTGCTGAAAGAACGTCTATATCGCGAGAACCCGCTCTTTATCTACAAGCAGATCGACCAAGCGGTGGGAGATGACTCAATAACCGTGGGACTGAGAGATATTCTCGTCCGGTTCGAGAATCTGAAGATCTCAATCCCGCCTGATTATCGAAGAATGTTGCTCGACCTTCAAAGGCGGCGTAACCGAATCGAGCATCATAGGTTCGATGAAGATCAGGAACATCGGACTGTACTCGGCGAAGCCCTGAAATTCATCAACTACTTTCTAACGGAGCACCTTGGCGACGATTTAGAGCAGCGGCTGACATCCGCATTGTTTCGTCAGGCGAAGGAGTTGATCTTTGAGTATGAGGAACTCCTTCGGAAGGCGGAAGAGAGCATGAAAGCTGCGATGGGCCGCCACTCTTACAAAGAACAGATGCAGTTGGAAACTGCTCAATGCCCGGAATGTGGCAACGAGACCGTTCTCATTGGAGACGAGCCCCGTGTCTTCTGTCACTACTGCCATGCCGAAATGGCCCTTATGTTCTGCGGCGAGTGCGCAAACTGGTTGCCGCCGGAGGAACTTCTGCGAGACTATGGCATTTGCCGAGAGTGCTACGACTACAAACTCAAGCACGACTGAAATGAACCACAGAGGACCTTGTGAGGTTTCCTGTGTTTAACCTCGAAATCCGAAGTCCGCAGGCTCGCTCCTTCGCACGCTGCACGTGAGCGCTTTTGCTTCCATGATGCGGACGTTGGGCTCTTCGGAAATGGCGACGAGGTCGTTGACGACGTCGCCGCGCACGAGGCCGCGGCCGCCCCAGTGGTACGGAAGGCCGACCTGGTGTACGCGTTTTCCCTGCACGTCGAGCGACGGCATGCGGCCGGTGACGAGAGCGCGTGCTTCGATCTCGCCGCGCGCGGTCGAGACGATGACGTGATCGCCGTTGACGGCGCCGATCTCCGACGCCAGTTCCGGCGAGATTTCGGCGAAGAGCTCGGGCTGCAATTCGGCGAGATGCGCCAGCGTGCGCGACATGCCGCCGGCGGTGTGATGCTCGGTCAGGCGATACGTCGTCAGCACGTACGGGAAGCGCGCGTCGGGCGATGTGGCGTAGGCGTTGTCGGTCCGCTCTTTCCGATCAGCGGCAGGATTCGTGAGTTGATCGGGATAGAGATCGTTGGCGAGGTTCGATTCGAGCGGCTCATAGTGCGCGGGAAGCGGACCATCCTTCAAGCCGGATGGGACGTAGAGCCAGCCGGCGCCGTCGGGATGCATGATGAATGGTGCGTCGCCGCGAAGTGCCGCGTCGCCACCTTTCTCGTGGTCGCCTGCGAAATCGGGGCGCTTGGTTTTCGTGAAGTCGGCGATGTCGTCGCCCGCCCATTCGCCTTTCGCTTCGTCCCACCAGACGAGTTTCTTGCGCTCGCTCCACGGCGTTCCGTCGGGCGCAGCCGAGGCGCGGTTGTAGAGGATGCGACGGTCCATCGGCCACGCGTAGCCCCATCCGTGCGCGTACTTTCCTTTCGCCTCGCGCCCGTTCGCTTTGTTCTCGCCGTCGTAAACGCCGGAGTAAATCCAGCAGCCGGATGCAGTGGATCCGTCGGCCTTCAGCTCGCTGAAGTTCTTGATGGGCGAGCGGATTGAAGGATGGAGAATGAAGGATGAGGGATGAATAGAATCGGTGGATGGGTGTTCATCCTTCATCCTTCCGGCTTCATCCTTCTGAGTCTCCTTCCACCCGTGAATTTCGCGCAGCACCGCATCCGCGCTCGGCTCTTCGATCGCGCCGTGGCACGGGTAGTCCCACGTCAGCGCGCGCAGACCGGCATCGCGCGGTGCATCCGTCGCCTTTTCCTTGAGCAAGCGGCCGAGGTGATAGAGGAAGTGGAGCTCGCTGCGGGCGTCGCCGGGAGGCTCGATGGCCTGCTCGCGCCATTGCAGGAGCCTCTGCGTGTTCGTGAACGTTCCTTCTTTTTCGATGTGCGACGCGGCGGGAAAGAGGAAGACTTCGGTATCGATCTCTTCGGTCCGCAGTTCGCCACTCGCGATCTCGGGCGAGTCGAGCCAGAACGTGGCGGTCTCCGTTTCGACGAGATCGCGCACGACGAGCCATTTCAATTTCGACAGCGCCTTTCGCTCCAGCCGCGCGTTCGGCGCGCCGACAGCCGGGTTCTGGCCCATCACGAACAAGCCCTCGAGCTTGCCGTCGGCCATGTCGAGCCAGTAGCCGAAGTGGGAGTGATCGCCGGTTAGGCGCGGCAGCCACTCGAATCCGAAATCGTTTTCCTTCGTCGCCGCGTCGCCGTAGTAAGCCTTGAGTAGCGAGACGATGTATTTGTCGATGTTGTTCCACCAGCCTGCCGGCGACTTGTGCGTCTTGATCCACGCGGCGAGATTGTTCTCGTCGTCCGCGCTGTGCGCCGGCATCGGCAGGTAACCGGGCAGGATGTCGTAGAGCGTGGGGATGTCGGTCGATCCCTGAATCGACGCGTGGCCGCGCAGCGCCATGATGCCGCCGCCGGGACGGCCGATGTTGCCGAGCAGCAGTTGCAAAATCGCCGCGGCGCGAATGATCTGCACGCCCGATGAATGCTGCGTCCAGCCGACGGCGTAACAGATCGCGCCGGTCTTCTCGCGTCCCGACGCGCTCGTGAAGATGTCCGCAACTTCGAGGAAGCGCTCGCGGGGGATGCCGCAGTTCTGCTCGACCATCTCCGGCGTGTAGCGCGCGAAGTGACGCTTCAACACCTGGAAGACGCAGCGCGGATGTTGCAGCGTCGGATCGCGATGCGGCTCCTGCAGGTTCTGCGCTTCGCCGCCGCGATCTTTGCCGTGACCGCCGCGCTCCTCGCCCATGCCCGGGTGCTCACCCGATTTCGGCTCCGCACCTTCGTACAGCCAGCTATCGGCGTCGTATTGCTTCTTCTCCGGATCCCAGCCGCTGAACAAGCCACCCAAATCCTCGGTATCGCGAAAGTCCTCGCGCAGAATCGTGGCCGCGTTCGTATACGGGACGACGTACTCGCGGAAGTACCGCTCGTTGCTCAGCGTGTAGTTGATCATCGCGCCGAGAAAGACGATGTCGCTGCCAGCGCGGAGCGGCAGCCAGTAATCGGCCATCGCCGAGGTGCGGTTGAAACGCGGATCGACATGGATGATCGTCGCGCCGTTTTTCTCACGCGCTTCGATGACCCACTGAAATCCGACCGGATGGTTCTCGGCCATCGACGAGCCCATGATGAGAATGGCGTCGGCGTTGGCGAGGTCCTGTTGCGCGGTCGTCGCACCGCCTCTTCCGAACGACGTCCCCAGACCGGGGACGGTGGAGCTGTGTCATATCCGGGCCTGGTTGCTGATGCAAACCATGCCCAGACCTCCGGTGAAGAGTTTCTTGATGAGATAGTTTTCTTCGTTGTCGAGCGTGGCGCCGCCGAGGTGAGCCATGCCGGTGCATTGCATGATGGGCTTGCCGTCGCGCGTTTCGGTGAACGTGCGGTTGCGCGTCTCCCACATCCGCCGCGCCACCATGCGCATGGCCTGATCGAGCGGCAACTCGGTCCGCGTTTTCGATCGCGGCGCGCGGTACTTCACTTTCGTAGCGCGGCCATCGTGCGTGACGAGTTGATACGAGGCCGATCCTTTCGGACAGAGGTGGCCGCGCGAGATCGGCGACTCGGGATCGCCTTCGATGGAGACGACCTTCCCGTCACGATGGTAAACAAGTTGACCACATCCGACGCCGCAGTACGGACAGATCGATCGGGCCACCTTGGCGTCCTCATTCTTCGGCCGCAACGCGTGCGTGGCGTCGGACATCGACTCGACGCCGGTGCCGTCCGCGCCGGTCTTCAACTGGCGGATGAGCGGCCATTTCAGGAGGAGCTCGGCGAGCATTGGGGAAGTGTATGCAAAAAGGATGAAGGGCGACGGAGAAGGATGATGGCGGAAGGATGAAGGATGAATTAGTTGCCGGATTCATCCTTCATCGTTCATCCTTCATCCTTCGATGCAAACCCGCTCCGTGCCGATTCAGCGCAACGGTCTCGCGACGACGGACGCCGTTGTCGTCGAGGAGCCGCTGGAGATTCGCGCCGGCGACAAGCCGGTCTCAGTGACGCTGCGGACGCCCGGCCACGATTTCGATCTGGCGGCCGGGTTTCTGTTCACAGAGTCGATTCTGCGCAGCCGTGACGCGATCAAATCGATGCGGCACTGGGGCTCGCCGAATGTCGTGCGCGTGGCGCTGCATGACGGTGCGCGCGTCGATCTGCAGCGTTTGCAACGGCACTTCTATTCGACCTCATCGTGCGGCGTTTGCGGCAAAGCATCGATCGATGCATTGCGAGTGGCGACGGAACCGATCGTGGACGAGATCCGCGTGTCGCGCGAAATGCTGGTGTCGCTGCCCGATGTCCTGCGCGCGGAGCAGACCGCGTTCGATGCCACCGGCGCGATTCACGGCGCGGCGGCGTTCGCGCGCGACGGTTCGTTGATTTGCGTTCGCGAAGACATCGGACGCCATAACGCGGTCGACAAAGTGATCGGTTCGCTGTTCCTCGACGACGCGCGGGCGGACATCCTCGTCGTCAGCGGCCGCACGTCGTTCGAGATCGTGCAGAAGTGCGCCGTGGCGCGCATCCCGATCCTGGTCGCAGTCGGCGCTCCGTCCTCACTTGCGATCGAGCTTGCCCACGAATTCGGCATCACGCTCCTGGGCTTCGTGCGCGACGGACGGGCGAATGTCTACGCGGGCGAGATCCGATTGCTTTGATGTTTCACGCGGAGACGCGGAGGTGCGGAGAAAAGCCCTGCGCTCTCCGCGTCTCCGCGTGAAACCTACGTCCTTCTCTTCACGACACGCCAACCCGATGTGAGTGCAACCGATGCGCAGACGGGACCGCCATCGCGAGACTTTCCCGGGATCGTTGCTTCGATCACGGAGCCGGCATCACGCGAGGCCTTGTCGATCAACGCCCGCGTCAAACCGGTCAGCGGAACCTTGGCCCGGCGATCCCAGATGGAATGGCCCTCCCCCGCCCGCTGGCCCGAATTCACATAAACGAAGCGCACGGATGGAGGACCCTGCGTGAACGGGCCAAGAAATCGCAAGTTGCCGTTGGCGTCGTCGTCAACCCGAACGCTGAAATCGAACGAGATCGAATGCGCGTCCGCGTGCGTGGGCGGGACGAGCTCAACACGTCCCTTCTGCATCTTGAACGCGACGCCGGGCGGAGGATCGATGACCGTGATGCGAAGGTTGATTTCCATCGCGAGGACGATATCGCTTCGACGCCGGAAACGAAACGCGGGCCGGCGTTGTACTTGCCGGCCCGCATGGGCTCAAGCGGTCGCTGCGACGACGGCATCACTCGCCGCTGCTTGGGAAACGCAACACGCCGCCGACGTCCCCGCCGGCTCGGGAAGATTGTCTTCGAGGACGACGAAGACTTCCCACTCGTTGCCGTCGGGATCGCGAACCCAGGTCTTGTCCTGCTTCGCGTAGCAGCAGCTCGTCTGCATTTCATCGCGCGTGACGAGTCCAACGCGCTCCCAGCGCAAGCGCGTGGCGAGGACGTCGTCGGTCGAGCCGACTTGGATGCCGAGGTGCGAGAGGGCGCCGTTTTCTGCGAGGTCGGGGACTTCGTTCAGCGCGAGATTCACCGGCGGATTTTGCACGTCGAACTTCGCGTAGCCGGTGCGCACTTTCGACGGTTCGATGCCGAGCATGCGGCGGTAAAAGTCAATGCTCGCTTCGACGTTGCGGACGTTGATGGAAACGTGAACTTTGAGAGCTTGCACTTCCGAGTTGGTGGTCATGATGTCTCCTTCATATTCGTGATTGCGAATATGAAGTGAAGATAGGTTCGGGGGATATATTTGTCAAGGCGAATGTTTGGCGGCTTGTTTCGAAAGGCATGTCACGCGGAGGCGCGGAGAAGCGGAGAGAAGCAGCGCGTCCTCCGCGGGAAACAAACAACTACACGCCCGCTTGCGTCTCGTACGCCGACCCGATCCGGCAGAGCTGATCCAGCGTCTCCGCGAAGAGATCGAAGAGCTGCCGCAGGCGTTCGACGTCTTTGATCACGCCCGTGACCTGGAACTGGAGCAACCTTGCGGCTTTCGCGCAGAGGACGCCCGCCAGCCCGAGGAGTGCGGACGTCTCGTCCGCGGCGGCGAGGCGTCTCGCCTCGCCGTGATGAGCGGAGTCGCCGCGCCGACGGTCAATTACATCGCGGCTCACACAACGACTGGCGGCTCTCGGACGGAAACCACCGCCGGGCGAGACGCCCGCCGGCCGCGGGCGAAGACGCCCGCACTCCTCGAAACGAATGTCAATCCTTGGCGACGGCCAGCCAGACCGCGACCGGAGCCAGCGTCAGCCAGATTGCGAGCGCCAGCAGCAGCGGCACTCCCCATTGCGCGACGACGAGCAGACCGGACGCGGCGATCTCGTCGATGTGCGGGAGCTTGGTCCACCAGGTGCCGCCGAGGATGGCGAGGGCGATGGTGATGACGGCGGCGAAGACGGCGGCTTGCACGGCGATGACGGTGCGGCGCGCGGACTGCGCCGCTTCGTTGCGTGCGCGCATCTGCATTCGCCACCAGACCAGACCCGACGGCGGAACAGGAGCGTGGCGTAGAGCGGACTCGCGATCGTCGATCAACGCGGTGGCCACTTCGACGACATCCGAACAGATCTCGCAATTGGCAACATGTGCGCGCAGCGAATCGTCGCAGGCATCGGGCCATGCGCCGCTGCTGATCGCGTCGAACGTCTCGATCTCGCGAACGCAATCGGGCTTATGCACGTGTTCCTCCGTCATCGTGTCCGCGCAGAAGCGTGGCCAGTTTGCGGCGGGCGCGGTAGAGCAGCGCTTTGACCGCGCCCGTGTTCACGCCGACGACCCTGGCGATTTCGTCGTGCGAAGAACCGTGCGCGTAGGCCAGCCAGAGCATCTGCCGCTGCACGGCGCCGAGTTGGGACATGGCGCGCCCGAGGTCCATGCGGGTGTGGGCGCGGACGGCGGTGGCGCCATCGTCGCGGAGCTGATCGGGATCGCCTTCCTCAGGTAACGCGACGTCGTATCCGTGACGATGTTTGCGGGCATTGTCGCGGGCGAGATTCGTGGCGATTCGGTAGAGGTAATTGCGCCGATGACTCTCGTCCTCGTGCGCAACCGAAGCGCGGAAGAAACGGTAGTAGGCCTCCTGCAACAGATCATCGGCGAGTTGCGCATCGCCGGTGATCCGCCGCAGGTAGGCCCATACCGGCCGTGCGGTTCGCTCGTAAAAAGCGCGGAACGCATCCTCATCCATCGGCGTGGCGGTTGCCGCTTCGTCGACGCGCGAGCGGAGCCCGAGCTCGGACAAGGTCATGTCGATGCTGAATGCCATCTCATTAATGATAACCGTAGGAACTGGTTACGCCTGTGCCGCATCGGCTGCGGCGGAATTGGTTGGCGGGACGAGCCCGAGTTTTCGCGACAGAAAGAACGACACGATCGCCGACAGCACGAACCCGATGCCGATCGAGAGGATGAGAATGCCGAGTCCGGAGGCGACTGGTGCAACGTCGATCGGCATCTGTTCGCTGACGATCTGCATACCGAACCCCGCGGCCGACAGGACCAAGCCAGCCTGGATCGACCAGAGAAAACGTCCGATCGGCGCGCTGACCGGCGGCGCGGCCGCATCGAGCGCGATCGGACCGCCTTCGAGGAAGCGTTTGCCCGCGGGCGATTGGGCGTATGCGATCATCTCCTCCCCCGTCGTCAGCCGTTCCATCAATTTGCTGTGCACCTCGGTCTGCACCTGCGACTGCCGGCTCCAACGGCGCTGCTGGATGAGCGTTTTCACCAGCCAGGCGAGCGTCAGCGTGACGGTGAGAAAAACGAAGATACCGGTCAGGCCGGCCAGAATCCTGATCGCCCGCTCGTGCTGCACATCCTGACGCGTGTCGGCCGGCAAGGAGACAGGTCCGAGATAGAACTCGGGCGAGTGCGCAATCTCCGGATGCGCGGCAACGAATGCGGCCAGTCCCGGATACGACGCCAGGTACGACGTGTTGTTGAAAAGCGACGGATCGAGCCGCAGAACCATCGTCACGGCCGGCGGATAGGTGTGAAGCAGTTCGCGGAACTTGTCGCGCGTCTCGCGGCTGTCGTAGTCGTCGATGCGCGTTGGGGTCGCGCTTGTCGTGGTGGTGCTCGTGGTCGTCGTCGCAGGGGTCGTTGCCGGAGCAGCCATCAGAAGCGAGGTGATCGACAGCAGGCAGGCGCCAATGATCAGTCGCAGGCGTTTCGTAGTCATCGTTTTGGTCCTCATGTCCGCGTATTACGACGAAACGGGCATTCGGTGACGGCTGGCGAAAATCGTGCTTCCGCTGACGTTAGAATCTGCAAGTTTGGAATTGGAGGAAACGATGAAGAAATCGATGCTCGCGATCGCCATGCTCTCGCTCGCCGCCGCCGTGGCGTGCGCCCAGGAAACATCGAACGCTCATGCTGACCACGCCGCGGCCGCAGCAGCCGCACCGCCCGGACCATCCGACATGACTGGCGGCGTCTGGGCCAAACATCATCTCGAGACTTCGCCGCGCCATCGCGAATGGGTGACCGTTAAAACCGGCAATCGCGTCGTCAGTTGCTTCGTCGTTTATCCCGAGGTGAAGAACAAGGCCGCGGCGGTGATCGTGATTCACGAAATCTTCGGCCTGACCGATTGGGCGCAGATGGAAGCCGATGAAGTTGCCGCGGCCGGATACATCGCCATCGCGCCGGACCTGCTGTCGGGCATGGGTCCGAAAGGCGGCGGCACGAGCGACTTCGCCGACATGAACGCGGCGGTCAAAGGCATCGGCGCATTGCCGCCCGATCAGATCACCTCCGATCTAAACGCCGTTGCCGACTACGTCACCAAGCTCCCCTCGGCCAACGGAAAACTCGCCGTGACCGGATTCTGTTGGGGCGGCACGCAGTCGTTCCGCTTCGCCACGAACCGGCCCGATCTTTCCGCGGCCTACGTTTTCTATGGCACCGGCCCTGACGCCGCGTCCATCGCCAGAATCAAAGCACCGGTTTACGGCTTCTACGCCGGCAACGACGCCCGCGTCGGCGCAACGATTCCGGCGACGACCGAGTTGATGAAGGCCGCCGGCAAGACGTATGAGCCAGTCACCTACGAAGGCGCCGGCCACGGCTTCATGCGCGCCGGCGACGCACCACCGCCACCCGCCGAGGCGGAGGCGAAGGCGCGCGATGCCTACGCCGGCAACAAGAAAGCGCGCGACGCCGCGTGGGTGCGGTGGGCGGCGTTGTTGAAGAAGTTGTAGGCCTTTGGGTTTCACGCGAAGACGCGAAGACGCGAAGAAAAACGCAGCACCTTTCGCGTCTTCGCGCCTTCGCGTGAAACGTTAGCCGCCGCCCTACTTCCGCGTCACTTCCACGCCGCCCGCGTACTTTGCTGGATCGAGCAGATCCTTCGCCTCTTTCTTATTCTTCAGGTACGAATCCCAGAACATTAATGAGATCGATCGGATCGAGGCGAAGGTGCCGCGGTCGGCGATGACGGGGGTGCGGTTTGATTGCTGCGTGGTTGGGTACATCTCCTGGCCGGTGCGAGGATCGATCATCGGGGGCTGGCTTTGATTCGTATCGAACTGCTCGCCGAGGCCGGAGGCGACGCCTGTGAACGTCATGTGGCTTGCGCCGCGAATGAGGACGAAGTACTTGTCGCCCGCGGGCGAGTGATCGAAGCCGAGGCGGTGCCAGTCAGGGCCTTCCGTCTGGTCGGCGCCGTAGTCGCGCGTGCCGGTCATGAACATCGTTGGAACGCGGAGGTCCTGCCACGAATCAGCAGTCAGTCCACGGTTTGCGGCGATGCCTTGCGGTGACATGGCCACGATCGCTTTCACGCGCGGATCGCCGAGGGCCAGCGGCGGATTGCTGAAGGTCTTTGTTCCGCCGATCAGCATCGCCGTGAACGCGCCGTAGGAATGACCGCCGATTCCGATGCGGGAGTGATCCATTTTGCCGGCCAGCTCGGGATAGTTTTTTTCGAGATCGTTGAGCGAATCCAGGATG
>DATAMS010000363.1:0-3126 GCA_036260495.1 Thermoanaerobaculia bacterium | reverse complement strand
TCTTGATGTTGTTCATGTTGTCTCCTTAGGACCGATGACTGCTGCGCTCTACTATCGCAATCCGTCTGCCAGAATCAACGCCGTGCATCGGCGATGCATAATCAACAATATGAACACCGCCGCGCTCCCTCCCCTGCCGCTGGCCGAATGGAAACCCACCTGCGACACGCTGCACATGTGGACCCAGATCATCGGGAAGGTGCGGCTGAAGTGCGCGCCACTTCTGAATCACTGGTGGGAAGTACCACTCTACGTGAGCGCCCGCGGACTGACAACGTCAGCGATCCCGCACGATGATCTCGTGTTCGACTGCGAGTTCGATTTCGTCGATCACCAGTTCCTGATCCGCGCAAGCAACGGACGCAGCGCGCGCGTGGCATTGGTCCCACGCTCGGTGGCCGATTTCTACCAGGAAACGATGGCCCGGCTGCGGGAGTGCGGCATCGATGTCGAGATCTGGCCGGTGCCGTGCGAGGTCGAGAACCCCATTCGTTTCGACGAAGACCGCGAGCACGCGTCGTACGACCGCGATGCCGTCGCGCGTTTCTGGCGCATTCTGATGTTCTCCGATCGGGTGCTGAACCGCTTCCGGTCGGGCTTCATTGGCAAGAGCAGCCCTGTCCATTTCTTCTGGGGAAGCTTCGATCTGGCGTTGACGCGGTTCTCCGGCCGGCGCGCACCGGCAAACCCGGCTGCCGATGTGATCACACGCGAGGCGTACTCGCACGAAGTGAGCAGTTGCGGCTGGTGGCCGGGAGGCGGCGCGTTCGAGGCGCCGGCGTTCTACGCGTACGCTGCGCCTCAACCCGAGGGGTTCAGGCAGGCGAAGGTCGAGCCATCGCAGGCGTTCTACAGCGACGCCTTCTCCGAGTTCGTCCTCCCCTACGACGCAGTCCGGGAATCCTCGGATGCCGAGGATTCCCTGCTGCGATTCTGCCAAACGACGTACATCGCCGCAGCGGATGCGGGAAAGTGGGATCGGGAGGCGCTGGAGCGTACGAACGAAAGAACTCAGCCCGGGGGAAGCGTCAACTTCCCTTCTTCAACGTCGAGCATCTGAGTGACAAAGCACGTCAGATAGCTGAGGAAGTCGCCTCCGCTTGCATCACTCGTCGCCGCAGCCGCTGGAACCGCGGCCAGCGAAACAATAAAGATGAGACCAAGCGCATATCTACGAATCTGATTCCGCATGTGTATCCTCCTCGTTCTCGGACGGACGAGTCAATCGCCTTCCAATTACGAGGTGACGCAGATCACGGAATCCTGAGTGTATTTATTGAATTTGTTGAAATTCCTCTTGCGGATGCGTGGCCAAGCGCTCCAGGAAGCCCCGCACGTGCCGTACTTTTTCGGGAGTAGCCTGCCCCGAGGTGACCGCCTCAGAAAGATAAGCGAGTGCTTTTTTCGCACTTCGCATCATGCCTTCCGATGAAAACGTGATCGAGATCTCCCTGCACAGAGCCGGTACTCGATCAGGCTTCTCGACAGCAAGGAGCGCGGCTACGAGATCGAGCGTCGCGAGAGCTGCATCGTTGGCCATGCCGAGCTGAATCAGTCGCCGTCTGCACTGATCCAAAGAAGTCAAGCCTTCATCGAAGGCTCCTCGCTCAACCTGAAGGGCTGCGATAACCCACGACAAACGCGCACACTCCGTTGGAACCTCGCCCTCATCAAGAACGGCCAAAGCGTCGATAAAATAGCTGTTCGCTTTGTCGTAGGCTCGGAGGCGGGCATAGCAATTTCCAGCGTTTGATAGAGCGCGCGCGAGGATGCCGGTTTCGCCTGCCGCACGTGCAAGCGTCACTACTTTTTCAAAGAGAGCCGCAGCTTCATTGTCGCGGTCGGCGCTGTAATAACCGGCCCCCTCCGCCATCAGTGCCGAGAGATAGCGCGCCGTGTCGCCGTACGCATAGAACGTCTCCGCAGCAAAACGCGCCGCGGCGACAGCTTCCTCGAAGCGCTCCAACTCCCAGAACACCGTCGCCCTCACGTACGACACGATCGCCAAATCGAACGGCTCCGGGCATTCATCCGAACCGAAGGCACTCTCCGCGTCGTCAAGCGCGGCCTCTGCTTCACGAAACCTTCCAAGGTAGCGGAGCGCATTTGCCCGTTCCTTTAACGCCGTTCCCGCGAACCATGCGGACTTCGCCTTCGCCGGTTCAGGAAGCTCCGCGCAAATTCTCAGGGCAGTATCCGCAAGTTGGAGCCCGAATTGCGGCTGCTGCTCGTGCGTCTTGTTGGCGACGGAACAAAGCAGCCGGATCACCGCAAGTGTTCGAAAGCGGGGCTCTTCGCCGACGCGCGCCTCACTGAATCGAATCGGTGACTCGACGATCGGGAGCAGCACTTCGCGCGCGTAGCGATCCTCGGCTGCGATCGAGCGCGCCTGGGCCATGAGCTCGGGAGGCGGCTCGCGCCGGACGGCTATCGAATTGGCGATCTGCCATGCGAGCGGATCACGAAGAGCATCGTCGAAGGTGGCAACGAGATCGAGGGCCTTGCGGCACTCCGCGCAACGGGCCAGATGCTGCTCGATGGACTTCGGGTCATCGACGCCTTCACGGCGCAGAACGTACTCGGATAACTGGTCTTCGGTGTAGTGACTCATGATCGTGAATGGGTGATCGTTTGATAGATCTGCCGGGCGCGTTTGCGGCAGGACGAAAGCAACTGCCAGATGTAGGCCGGAGAGGTGTCGAGCTCCTCGGCGATTGATTCCGCGCTTTCGTCGCGGAGGTAGTAACGCCGGAGTGTTTCGCTGCATTTGCCGCCCAGCCGGGTGAGCGTTGAAGCAAGACTCAGGCGCAGCGCCCAGCGTTCCAGTTTTGCCGCCTCATCATCGTTGGGCGTGAGGTCGTGATGCGGCATGAGTGGCTCTTCACGTTCCCGTTTCCGCCAGTAGTGCTTGCAGGCGTTGTTGATGGATCCGATCAAGAATGCTTTGGGATCGAGCGCGTCGGGCTGACGTTCCAGAAATGACGCGAAAATATCGTGAACGAGAGCCTCCGCGTCGGACGAACAGATGCGGTAGCGGTACTGCGCGATCGAGCGCAGCAAACCCTCATGCTCGCGGTAGAGCACGTCCAGCGACTGGCTCGCCAAAGTGTCGGAATGATAATTCGT
>DATAMS010000339.1:0-2248 GCA_036260495.1 Thermoanaerobaculia bacterium | reverse complement strand
GGAGTCGCGGATGACCTTCTTACACTGGCGCAGGTCACTGCCGCCAACAGCGCCGCGGAATTGATGTTCGCGGACACGCAGGGCGCCAGTGATTCTCTGTACGCACTACGCGCAAAGCCGTCGATTGTCGCTGCCGGTATCTACACGGACCGTGGCAAGCCGTTCGCGCGCTACGAGCCGGACGCATCGATCTCGATTCCTTCCGTTCTCCGGCCCGACGGTTTTTACAATCACGCCGGTCGCCTCGAACTGTTTTACGGCATTCAACACCGCGGTAAACGTGTGGGCACGATTTACATCGTCTCGGACGCACGCGAGCGCGACATCCGCTTGAAACAGTACGCAGAGATCGTAGCGGCCGTCGTTCTCGGAGCGCTGCTCTTTGCCTTCGTTCTGTCGTCGATCCTGCAACGAGATATTTCCCAGCCCATTGTCGCGCTCGCGCAAGTGACGAGGCTCGTCTCCGACCATAAGAACTACACCGTCCGTGCCCGCCCCCACCACCTGAGCAACGGCGATGAGATCGACGATTTGATCATCGGATTCAACGGCATGCTCACCGAGATCGAGCAGCGCGATAAACGCCTGCTCGTTGCGAAGGACGTTGCCGAGCGGGCAGCCGAGGTCAATGCGCAACTGGCGCGGGAGAGCGCCCTGATCCTCAACAGCACGAGCGACGGGATCATCGGCGTGGATCTGAACAGTGATCCCACATTCATCAACCAATCTGCGGAAAAGATGCTCGGCCGCACGCTTGATGAGCTGCGTGGAGTTTCGATTCACCAGCTCATTCATCACACACGGGCTAACGGAACGCCGTGGCCGGATGGCGATTGCCCGCTGGGCACTGCCATTCTTCGAGGCGACCTGTTTCACTCCACGGCGGACACGTTCTGGTGTGCCGGCGGCTCAAGTTTTCCGGTCGAATACTCCGTCACACCGATGTTCGACGATGAGGGCGGCCGCCGCGGAGCCGTTTTCACGTTCCGCGACGTCACCGAACGGCAGGCAGTCGACCGGATGAAGAGTGAGTTCGTGTCGACGGTGAGTCACGAGTTGCGAACGCCGCTGACTTCCATCCGCGGCGCCCTCGGCCTCTTGACCAGCGGGCTGCTCGGCCCCATCGCCGGGAAAGGTCAGCGCATGCTGGAGATCGCCGTCAGCAACACCGATCGCCTCGTCCGTCTCATCAACGACATCCTCGATCTGGAGCGGATCGGCTCAGAAAAAACCGAGCTGTCGCGCGGCAATGTCGATGCCCGAGCCGTGATGATGCAGGCTCTCGACGGCGTGTTGTCCGTGGCTGACCAGGCCGGCGTTCAACTGGCCATCGAGCCGGCGTCCGCGGACCTTCTCGGCGACACCGACCGGATCGTGCAGACGCTGACGAACCTTCTCGGCAATGCCATCAAATTCTCGCCTGCTGGGACGACTGTGACGCTGAGCGGCGCGGCAAGCGGTGTCGAGTTCGTGTTCTGCGTCAGCGATCAGGGCCGCGGCATCCCCGAAGAAAAACTCGGTGCGATCTTCAAGCGCTTTAGTCAGGTGGATGCTTCCGACTCACGCGACAAAGGCGGCTCCGGCCTTGGGCTGGCCATCTGCCAGAGCATTGTGGAAGCGCACGGCGGACGAATCTGGGTCGAGCCGAACCATCCAGCCGGCAGCCGGTTCCAATTCACGATTCCGCTCGCATCCACGCCCATCAGCGAAAGCAGCACGGAAGAAAAGGACAGCCAGCATGCCGCATAAACACATGCTCCTGGTCGTCGACGATGAGGACGACATCCGCGAAGTGGCCGGACTGAGCCTCGATCTGACCGAGGGCTGGACGATCCTGACGGCCAACGGCGGCGCCGCGGGAATGGCGCTCGCCGCCTCCAGGCATCCCGACGCAATCCTCCTCGATGTGATGATGCCGGATTGGGATGGTCCGACGACGCTTCGAGCATTGCAGGGACAGGACACAACCAATTCGATCCCCGTCATTTTCCTCACAGCGAAAGTTCAGGAATCCGACCGCCTGAGATTCATGCAAATGGGCGTCCGCGGCATCATCGCCAAGCCCTTCGACCCGCTCACCCTCGGCCAGCAGATCAAGAACCTCCTGTCCTGGATCTGAGCGTTTTCCACGCTCACCGGAACATGAAGAACACCGCGCCAATGAGGCAAAGACCGGCCCACAAGAAATTGAGGTTCACCGTCTGCTTCATGTAAAGGACCGCAAAAGGAACGAAGACGCAAAGCGTGA
>DATAMS010000336.1:0-3701 GCA_036260495.1 Thermoanaerobaculia bacterium | reverse complement strand
GGGTGGGTCGTGGCGCTGTTCGAGGGATTGAGGTAGCGGCACCCCGGGGGTCGGGGATCGGGTGTCGGAGACTGCTTCTTGCCTCTCCGACTCCCGACTCCCGACTCCCGACTCCCGAACCGCGAACAGCGGTCTAAACTGACGCCCAATGTCCAAAGCCCGTCTCGAAACCTTCACCGACGGCGTGGTCGCCATTCTCATCACGATCATGGTGCTCGAGCTGCACGTGCCGCACGGGACGGAGTGGAGTGCGCTGCGGCAGCTCATTCCGACGCTCCTTACCTACGCGCTCAGCTTCATCTTCCTGGCCATCTACTGGAACAACCATCACCACATGTTTCACGCCGTCCATCGCGTGAACGGGCGGATTCTGTGGGCGAACATGCACCTGCTGTTCTGGCTCTCGCTCGTGCCGTTCGTCACCGGATGGATGGGAGAGAACAACTTCGCATCGATCCCGCTGGCGGCGTACGGAGTCGTCCTGCTCATGGCCGCGATCGCGTACACGATCCTGCAATTCGCAATCATCGCCGACCAGGGACCGCACTCGCCGCTTCTCGCAGCGGTCGGCGACGACGTCAAGGGGAAGGTCTCCGCGGCGCTGTACGCGATCGCTATTCCGATGTCGTTTTTCTACCGCTCGATCGCTGGCGCGATCTACGTCACCGTCGCGCTGATTTGGCTCGCGCCGGATCGGCGCATCGAGAAGAAGGTTGAGGCGGGCGTTCTTCCGCATGAAAAGTGAGCCCTAACGAAAACCGTTTCACGCGGAGGCGCGGAGGACACGGAGAAAACCAACTCCGCGTCTCCGCGTCTCCGTGTGAAACGGTTTACGGGCCTTAACGTGACGTTCCTGTGAGGCTTCCCGCAACCTCGCCATCGCCGTGGTAGAAGACGCGCCAAGGAGCAACACATGAAAAAGATCATCTTCGCAGCCGCCGCAACCGCCTTGCTGGCGTTCAACGCGTTCGCCGCCGACGCGCCGCAGCCACCTGCGGAAGGAACTGCCGCCCCGAAGTTCAGCCTGCAGAGCCAGGAAGCAGCGAACGTCTCGCTCGATCAGTTCAAAGGCAAGTGGGTCGTCCTCTACTTCTACCCGAAAGACTTCACCTCGGGCTGCACACTCGAAGCGCACAACTTCCAGCGCGACATCGCCAAGTACGAGGCGAAGAATGCCGTCGTCGTCGGAGTCAGCCTCGATCCCGTCGACTCGCACAAAGGTTTCTGCACGAAAGAAGGCCTCAGCTTCAAACTTCTCGCCGACACAAGCCACGTCGTCTCCAGCGAATACGGCTCGGTGATGGACCACGACGGCACGATGTACGCCGCGCGCAACACCTTCCTCATCGATCCCAAAGGCGTCATCCGCAAGGTCTATCTCAAAGTGAAACCGGCGACGCACAGCGACGACGTGCTGGCCGACCTGGCCACGCTCGAAGCGAAGAAATAGCTCACGAAACGGCGCGAACTGATAAGGTGCGCGGCCGGAGGCATCATGTCAAAGATCAATGGTGACAAAGCACGGACGGCGGTCGAAAAACGGCGCCGCACGGCGCAGCGTGCAAAAGACCGCGCCAAACTGGCTGAGATCAAGTCGGCCGCGGTTCATCCCGCGGAAAAGAAAAAGAACGCAAAGTAGCAAAACGCAGGTCGGACTTCAGGCCGAAGTGATCATCACGACTGAAATTCGACCTGCGTTATGACTTCCTGCCTTCTCATCGTCGATGACGAGCCGGTAATCGGCATCGGGCTGGCCGCCGCGCTCGAATGCGATGGCCGCCGCATCGTGGTCTGCCGCGACCTGGAATCGGCGCAGATCATCCTCGAAAACGAGCCGGTCACCGACATCCTCACCGACGTCAAACTCTCCGGCTCGTTCCGATTCGAAGGACTCGACTTCATCACCGAGGTCATGAGGGTTTCGCCGGCGACGCGGGTGATTTTGATGACCGGTCATTCCTCGGATGAGCTGATCGCTGAAGCCGAACGCCGCGGCGCCGATGCCGTGCTCGCGAAACCGTTCGAGACTCACGCTCTCCTGCCGCTCCTGACTCCCCCTTCGGACACCACACCTTCATCGCTGATGATGGTTCCTACGCTTGATGAGGTGATCGAAAGCGGACAACTGCGGCCGGCGTTTCAGCCGATCGTTTCGCTTGCTGACGGCACGACACACGGCGTCGAGTCGCTGGCGCGCTACCGCGGCGGCGAGCCATTCGTGCGGCCTGACCTGCTCTTCACTTACGCAACGCGCAAGCATGGCGTCGCGGCGCTGGAGGCGGCGTGCATCGAGGCGACGATGCGCGCGGCGGCGTCGCTGCCCGTCGCGCAGTTGCTCTTCATGAACGTCCATCCCGCCGCGCTCGAAGACCTCGGCGTCGTCATCGCACTCGAGTCCTCCGCCCGCCGTTTCGGAATCGACCTCGGACGCGTCATCCTCGAAATCACCGAGCAGCAGGAGGTCAAACAAACCGCCGCCCTCTTCGAAACCATCGAACACCTCCGCACCCTCGGCATCCGCTTCGCCTTCGACGACGTCGGCGTGGCGTATTCGCATCTGCCCCTGATCGAGCGCATCCGCCCCGAGTACCTGAAAATCAGCCAACTCTTCGGCACCCGTTTCGAAGCCGACCCAACGCTGACAAAGATCGTGCGCAATATCGCGGACCTTGCCGGGGAGTTCTCATGCGACATCATCATTGAAGGAGTCGAGGATGAATCGACGGCCGATGCCGCGCGAAAATTAGGCATCGCGTTTGGGCAGGGCTGGTTGTTCGGGCGTCCGGCGGATGTTCGATAAGTTGTTGTTCACGCGAAGACGCGAAGGCGCGAAGAAAAACACTTCGCGGCTTCGCGTCTTCGCGTGAAACTCAATCCCCTCGAATCATCGCGTAAATCGTCGGCGTCACGACGAGCGACAGCATCAACGCAAACAGCAATCCGCCGATTACGCAGATCGCTAGTGGTTGCAGCAGCTCGGAGCCCGAGCCGAGGGCCAGGGCCAGCGGCAGCATGCCGAGCATTGCGGCAAGTGACGTCATCAGCACCGGACGGAAGCGGCGGCGGCCGGAGCGGCGCAGGGCGGTGGTCAGATCTTCGCCGTTGCGGAGGTGGTCTTCAACAGTGTCGAGCATCAGGATCCCGTTCTTCGAGACGATGCCGACGATCATGATCAGGCCCATCATCGAGACCACATTCAACGTCGTGTGCGTGATCAGCAGCGCGGCCAGACTGCCCGACAGCGCGAGCACGGCGCCGCTGACGATCGCGGCCGGATGCGCGAACGAGCGGAACTCGACCACGAGCACGAGAAAGACCAGCGCGATGGCGAGGCCGAGGGCGATGAGAAGCTCGCGGAAGGAGCTTTGCTGCTCCTGGAAAAGGCCGCCGTACTCGATCGTCGTGCCGGCCGGCAGGTGCAGCTCCTTGCCAAGTTTCGATTGAATATCGGCGATCGCGGAGCCGAGGTCGCGGCCTTCGAGACGGGCGGTGACGGAGAGCGATTGGCGCAAACCTTCGCGCAGCAGTTCCGTCTGGCCTGACTCGTAATTGATCGTCGCGATCTGGTCGATGCGGACGTAACTGTTCGACGACGGCGCGCGAATCGGCAGCGCGCGCAGATCCGCGAGTTGCGGACGCGGTCCGCCGAGGAGGACGCGGACGCCAATCGTGAGGCCGTGCTCGATCACGTTCGATACGAC
>DATAMS010000327.1:0-8594 GCA_036260495.1 Thermoanaerobaculia bacterium | reverse complement strand
GCGGCGAAGAATGGCCAGGCGCTTTCGTGCTGACGTCAGTGCGGCGGCGCGCTCGTCGTGATCGGGAACGCTGTTGTCCAACGCTCGGGCGAGCGTTTCGCTATCTACGCCCGCGGCGGACAACTCGCGGCTGATGCGGTGGCGCCCGAGGCCTTTGCGGATGCGGGCGCGGACGAAGGAGGCGGCAAAACGATCGTCGTCGAGCCACTTCTCGCGGCGGAGTTTCTCGATCGTCGCGCCGATCACGTCCGCATCGAACTCTTTCAGCGCCAGCTTCCGGCGCAACTCCGCCTCGCTGTTGAAGCGATGATTGAGGATGCGCATCGCGGCGAGGTAGCAGGCGTTAAGGTCCACGCCAGACCTCAACCCGTTCATCGCGGCTGAAGATTCTCGGATCGCGGCAAAAGCCGGCAAACGAGCACCTCGGCGTGCAGCAGCGGCACGCCGGGCGGGTCAAAGTGGGTTCGCCGGACAGCCAGCGATTCGAGGTAGGCGCGGGCGTTCGGCGAGTACCAGCGATAACGCGGCGAAAGGACGACGGTAATCTCTTGAACGTTGCTGGCGCGAAGAGCCGTAAGTGCGTTGACGAGCTCGCGGTCGTCGGGCGGCTGCATGAATTTCTTTTCAAAATAGATCGCACTCAACTCCTCCGGCAACCAATAAACATCGCTGATCACAACCGGCGGCGCGCTCCGAACGATGGCCACAAGCTTCGAGGTCGCGTCGAGCTTGCGATGGAGAATCACGAGGCCAAAACCCTCGAGTACGAACGAAATGGCGACGAGCGCGAGTGCGATTTTCGACCGGCGCAGCGAGAGAACGACCAGCAACGGCACGATGGTGAGGAAGTAGCGCGGACCCCAGACGACGCCGCTCCAGTTCGCACGCAACACGAGCGCCATCAGCACGATGTAGACCGCAGCGATGCGCGCGATGACCGCCATCGCATCGTTGCCCGTGACAAGGGCGCGCCATCGAGTGAGGAAGAGAACCGTGAACGGCAGAAAGAGAAAAAGTCCCTGCGTGAAGATCGTGTTGATGATCGGATCGCTATCAGTCATCCAAACGATGATGCCGATGAGCGTGCCGATTCCAGCGAGAACCGCTGCAATGGTTTCTGCGCGGCTCCCCTGGTCCGGAGTGCGGCGACGAAATCCGATTACGATCGCAGCGGCTGCGGGCAGGGCGAGGAGAGCGGCGATCAACGGTCGTTCGTGAAAGTGAAAGAGGAAGTAGAGGACGTTGCGCACGATCCGCGCCGGGAACGAGACATCGCCGCCAACGGCATGCACCGCGAGATGCAGGCCGAACGGATTGCCGAAGATCATCCATTGCGCGATCCAATACGGAGCAATCACGATCGCGGAGCCGGCGAGCAGCGGCGCGATGCGCGGCCACAATTCGCGCGCGACCGCGACTGCAATGACCACCGCGGCCAGAAACACATAGCCTTCATCGCGTATGACGATCGAAGCGCCTGCCACGAATCCGGCCAGCAGCGGCTTCGCTCGCAATAGCAAAACCACCGCGCCGGTGGCCAGCAACGTTGCCAGCGTGTGCTCCCAGAAATCGAGCGAGTAGAACGCGACCGGCGTCGCAAACGCGGTCACGAGCACTGCCCACGCCGGATCAGCATCGCTGCCCGCCGCCCGCAACAGCGCGGGCATCACCATCAGAATCCCGAAACCTGCGGCAAGCGGAATCCACGGCGTTCCCAACGGCGCGGCAAGCAGCGGGAACACCCAGGGAACGATCGAGAAATAGCGCGTGCCGAGTTGGCGGAAATGGTTGCCGGCGGCTGGAAACCAGCGGAAGGCGGGATCGATGTCGGCCGCTGGATAGCCGATCGAGATGTGGCGATAGCCGCTGGCGGAGAAGTTCTCCGCGACGAGATTCTTGTTCCCGGCGTCGCTGATCCAGAACGCGTTGGCCGGCAGTGCAATGCGGATGATCACGAGCAGCGCCGCGGTAACGAAGATGGCCAGGCGCGTTCGGATCACGCTGCGGCTGGCTGCGTCGGCGGTCATCGCTGGCGATCCACGATCTTCGCAACCTGGGATGGTGCGCCCTGAGGGATTCGAACCCCCAACCCTCAGATCCGAAGTCTGATGCTCTGTCCAGTTGAGCTAAGGGCGCGTCGGGGAAAAACTACCACAGTTGTGTTTTTGCCGCGTCCTCCGCGTCTCCGCGTGATAACGGTTTTGTTTCACGCGGAGACGCGGAGAAACGCGGGGAAACGCTTACGAACGAAGGAGCATCAGGAACTTCCGGATTCGATCGGCGTTCTTGCCGGCATCGCCGACGCCCACGCGCGAGGTCGAGCGAATGTCGACGCGGCTGTGCTCTCCCGCGGCGCGAATGCGCACCACGATGTCGTCATGAAATCCGAACCATGCCGTCGCCGCCGTCGCTTCGAGGATGCCTTCCGCGGGCCGCGAGGAAACGATCTCCCACTCTGACTTCTTCGCGGCATCGAGCACCTTCGCAAACGCAGCGTCACTGTTGAGAGGCAGATCGAGCGTGACGAGATCGGGATAGCCCGCGCGCTGCAGTGCCGCCGTCTTGTCATCGATCCGGTCGGGCGCTGGATTGGCACCGTTGCGCAGCGGAAGAACCGCGGAGAAGCGCGGCGGATCAACCAGATCGGTGCTGATGTCGTGAATCCGTGGTTTCCCGCGGGCGCCCACGATCTGCGTCAGCGGCAGCAACACGATCACCGCACAGAGGACAGTAACGATCAAGGCAACGGGATTGGGACGGGTCCGCCACCACGCAAATCCCGAGACCAGCAGCGCAAGCGCTCCGATGAGAAAGGCAACCGCGAAAAGCGCCAGGCCAACCTTGAAATCCCACCATCCCCAGCGCGTGCCTGGACCTGAGAGAAGCAGCGAGAGGAAGGCGAGCGCAGCGAGGATCACACCAGCAATCGTCATTTCGTAAGTGTAGTTGGTTGGTGGGTTGCTGGGTTGCAAGAGCCCTTCGTCCGACCACCAGCAATCGAACAAATCATCGCAGCAACCGGGCAACTCAGTAACCAGGCAACTCCGTAACCCAGCAACCGAGACATTCCAGAAACAATGCTTTAAAGCCGCCTTCTGCGAAACGTTTCCGAAAAGACGACTCCTCAAGGCGTCTTTTTTGTACATCCGCAGCAATCTGGATGTACCTTACGTGTCACCCGAAACCAACAACCCCGGAAACAATTCAGATGAGGATCACGCGATGAACCATCGTGTCCTGTTTCTTCTGTCAGCACTCGTTTGCACATCGTTCGTCCAGGGGCAGCAAACACAACTCTCGCCCGGCGTGGGCAACGCCGTTCTCCTGGCGAAGAACAGCATCCAGATCGACAACACGACCGCCATCGTTTCCGGCGATGTGATTGTGAACAACGCCACGAGCGGACCCGTCCTCGGCGAAGCGGCGCTGTCACTCGATCGCGCGGTCACCACGCCGGCCGGGTACAAGATCGCCGCGACATCGATCGATCTCGATTCGGGTGCGGCCGCGGGCGGCGCCGCCTACTACAACACGCTGACGAATCAAGGCACGATCGCCGGGACGCAGTTCTCGCCGCTGGCGTTGCCCGTATTCGCAGGATTTCCGCCTGCTCTGGCCCGTGCGCCAGGTTCGGACAACGTGACGATTGCCAACAACGGGCAGCTCACGCTGGACGAGGGTGCGTACGGAAACCTGACCATCAACAAAGGGGCGACCCTGCGCCTGAGCGGCGGCGGCTATTCATTCCAGTCGATCACCGTGGCCTCCGGTGGCTCGATTCGTTACGCCGCGCATGCCGACATCGTCGTCAGCGGACGCGCGGACTTTGGCGCAAACGCCGTGGTCTCGCCGGCCGACGGCTCGGGACTGACACCAGCGGCGATGCGCATTCAGGTTGACGGCATCAACGGCACGACCGGAGCTCTGGGCGCGACGCCGCCGTCCATTCATGTCGGACAGTCGAGCCGCATCCTCGCCACTCTTTACGCGACGGCGGGCACGCTCATTCTCGATCAGTCCGTCGAAGGCAACGGAGCATTCCTCGGCCGCGACATCCTCGTCGGTCACAACAGCCGCCTCACCGTCAACAGCGCTTACAACTTGCCGCCGGTTGCCAACGCGCAAGTCGTCTTCACGAGTGGCACGACGCCGTTGACGATCACGCTCACCGGATCGGATGCCGAAGGTGGATCGTTGACGTTCAGCATCGTCTCCGCGCCACAGGCGGGGACGCTGACCGCACCTGTCTCCACCTCATCGACCACTGCGAACGTCACCTACACACCCTCGGCCGCCAACGTTTCGGACTCCTTCACTTTCCGCGTGACTGATCCAGCCGGAGGCACCGGCGACGCCGTCGTGACGATTAATCCAACGGTTCAGGAGCCCCCTCCGCCTCCTCCGACAACCGTAGTAGCAACTGACAGTGGGGCGCAGACTGCGCAGAATGTTTCCGCGACGCTTCTGCTCAGCGGCACCGCGCCCGCCGGCGTTGCGCTCACCTTCTCGATCGTTTCGAGCACAGGTCCGTTCCATGGATCGCTTGGCGCCGTCACGCAGGGCACCGAGGTTCCGGAACGAAGCGCGACGGTCGTGTACACGCCGGACGCCGGATACACAGGACCGGACAGCTTCCAGTTCCAGGCGTGCGGCACGATCGCCAGCGTCAACACATGTGATGCCGCATCGTTCGCGATCACGGTAGGGACTGCCCCGTCCGATCCGCCCAGCATCGCGCACGATGTCCAGGCCTCGACGTTTGCGGACACCAGCGTTCTCGTCTCGCTCGGCGACAGCTCGATCACGCTGGCGAGCAAACATTTCATCATCAGACCGCTGGCCGCAACGCTCCAATCCGTCGCGATCGCCGGAAACGTCGCGGACGCGAACGGCGATCAACTCGGCGACAACGTCAACGCGCTTCCAGGCCCAACGCCCGTCTTCATGAGTGCCGGCGTGAATCAGGGCGGCACCGCAGGATCGGGCGGAACTACGCGCATGCAATTCGAGTGGGACATGGCCGGCATCAGCGGTTCGCTCAGCAATCTTCAGAGCGCGGATGTCATCCTTCCCACGAACCGCGGCACCGTCGACTCGCTCGACACATTCTTCTATGCGGCCGGCGTCAGCGGCGACGGCAACCTCACGAGCTCGGACTTCGAGGCTCCCGCCGAGCAGATCCCCGGCGCGGTAATGCCGGTACCGCCATCGATGCAAGTCGGCGCCGATGGCAATTTCAGCTTCAGCGTCCTTGGCCAGATTCGCGCCGCCGCGCAGGCCGGCTTCAGCTTCTTCGCCGTTCAGGGCCGCGTAAACGAATCCCTCGCCGGCCCCGCGCGCGGACTCCAGGTGCGCACGACCGCCAGCGGAAACATCGGCAGCGGCGACATTCCTAAACTCTCGCTGACAACGCCGGGAGTCACTGCACCGCTGACGTACAGGATCACCGCTCTTCCGCTGAACGGCATCCTGAAAGACAGCGCCAACGCGCTGATCACGACCGTTCCGTACGATCTGCCGAGCGCCCAGGTCAGCTACACCCCCAACACCGGCTTCCTCGGCACGGACACCTTCTCTTTCTCGGTAAGCAACGGCGTCACCACCAGCAACGCACTCGGCAGCATCAGCGTCTTCATCCCCAATTGCCAAACCAATCCCACCGGCTGCAACAACGGCCGCTGACGGAACGATATCGACTGAATACAAGCCACACGGGTTCGAATCCCGTGTGGCTTTCGTTTTAGATCGGAGGGCGCCAAACTCATCGCGAAAGAGGACGATGACGCGGTTTTGTGCGGCGCGCTCACGCATGAAAGGAAACTTTCTACCATTTCGCGTCTCTGCGAGACTCCTGCAACCGCCGGTTTCGGTCAATGCCTCGGCCCCTGCTTCGACAAAGCCAGGTGCGGAAGAAGGCGCTTACTTCAGCACTTCCCACCGCCCCGCCTTGGTGGATCCCACGTGGCGGATGACCCCTGCTTGCTTCAGCCTTTCCAAGTGGTACTTGATTCCGTTGGCACTGATGCCAATGCGTTTCGACAGCGCTCTGCGGCTGAGCGACGGTTCCGCGCTCAACAGGGCAAGGATTCTTTCTTGGGTAGTTTCCTCGGTTTCTTGGGTAGTTTCTTGGGTAGTTTGACCATCAACCGCCGACCGGATCTCCCTGAACGGGAACACCATCCAAAGACCGTTGTCCCAGCGAAACTCTGGCACCGGCGAGCCGTGCGCGACGCATGCATCGCGGATCAGATCGATGCCGCGGCCCCAGGATTCCAGGAGCGCGGCGCGGAAAAACACGCTGGCGATATCCGGGTTGTACGGCACCGAGGCGTGTTTGGCGGTCAGTTGCTCCAGCGTCCAATCGGGAGGGAGTTGGCCGGCGTTCCAGATCATCAGCTTGTTGTCGTACACGCTGATCTGAATCGGGATGGCCGAGGCGTAGTCCTTGTGGACGATCGCATTGATCACCGCCTCACGCAGTGCCTCTTCTGGTACCGGATATGTTTCGACACGCTGTACACCCTCGTACGAAATCCACGCACGTAGGTACTTGGTAAGTAGCAGATCGAGTGCGCGGTCTACCTGCGTGAAAAGGTCGCCGTGGATCTCATCGTGGAACAGCAGATCGGAGTCGGTGCGAAAGAATCCGACCTTCACATACGCACCGGTGACGAGACGCTCCGGATCTTCATGGAAAAGCATCACCGCGGCGCGCTTCAGCCAGCTCTTCTCGATCAGCCGGAGTTTGTCGAGCAACACGGCGTCGGTCTCGGACAGCAGTTCGGCAGAGAGCCGTTTGCTGCGAGTTGCCTTCTTACGAAAGTTGGCCAGCGCCGGAGTGGAGAGGTTTGCGATAACAAACCCCGGCGCGGGCACGCCATCCCAATGTCGTCCCTGACGGCGCAGGAGGAACCGGTCGAGGGCAGCCGCTTTGAGCGTCTGCGTCGTGCTGCCGCTTCGGTAGTAATACTCGCCCCGGTAGCTGATGGGGTTGGGATAGGCGGGCACCGTGATCTCGACGTATTCGCGGCCGTCCTCGCTGCACAGGTTCACATCGACCATGATGCCGAGCAGGTCGCGGATCTTGTTCGGCAACTCATCGAGCAGACGCGATCCGTTGTCGATTCCAGCAACCTGGCCGTGGTCATTGCGGCCGATGACGAGCACACCACCGCCGGCATTGGCAAAGCCGCAGATCGTACGCAGCGCGTCGTCGCGCCACGACTCCTTCCACTCGAATTGCTGCTGTTCCTTCATATCAGAACACTACTGTCCGGTTAAAAGTTGAGCAGAATGAGTTGGTTATCGATGATCGGTAGTTTTTCATCGGAGGGCGTTGGCGTAAGTGCTTCTGCCAGATCGAGTTTCTCGAACAAAGTTACCGAGAGGATCTGTAGAAGGGTGTGGAGCGAGGCCGTGAGATGAAGGCGCTTTTTGATGATCGCTACCAGGACGTAGACCGAGATGGCGATCCAGATTTGAGTCTTGACTGCGTTCTCGGACGTGCCGAGGAAGGTCTTGATGCGGAGATGCTGCTTGATCCACTTGAAGAAGAGCTCCACCTGCCAGCGGCTTTTGTAGAGCGCGCAAATCGTCGCAGCTGGAAGTTGGAATTGATTCGTCAGGAAGATCAGTGTCTTGCCGGTCTCCGGATCTTTGAAGCGGATACGACGGAGATGCTGCGGATAACGGCGACTGGAAAGAGGTCCGTTGAAGGCGATGGTCTGGTCGCAGATGATTCCTGCAATCCGGTCGCTGGGAGCCGAGTAGATGCGCCGGGCATCGGTGTTCGTCTTCGTCCGGGTGACAAAGAACGCTCCCGCCTGATCGAGAGCGAACAATCGCTCGAAATCGAGATACGCCCGATCCATCACATAGAAAGAACCGGCCTCGGGGATCAACTGGTCGAACACGTTGACATCGTGCAACTTGCCGTCGGAGATGTGGATGAACGTGGGAATGGCTCCGCGCAGATCGAGCAGGGTGTGCAGTTTGATCGCGGCCTTGGTGGATCGGAAAAGCGCCCACGGAAAGACCGAGAGGCAGAGATCGATCGTGGTTGCATCGAGCGCGTAAACCGTGTTGGACAGCTCCACGCCAAACGAATCGTCTGCATACAGCCGCCTTGCCTGAGCGATCAGCCGATGAGCAAACTCGGCGTAGATCCGCCAGTCGCGCGACTCGTTGGCGTCGGCCAGCGTCGAACGACTCACAGGATGCCGAAAACCCATGTGATAGAGCTTGGCCACCTGCGCCGACAGACAAACCTCGATGTCGCGCAGACTCTCCCGATACGTGATCTGCGCGAACGCCATACAGCGAAACTGCTCGGCGCAAGAAAGCGTCCGCACGCGATGATCGCCTCGGTAGCTGTCGACGATCCGCTGAAAAGTAGTCCACGGCAGAAAATCCATTACTTGAGCAAACAGGGTCCTGCCGACGTGCATCCACTCTCCTCGGGAGCCATCTCCCGAGATCTTCGGCAAACCCCTTCACGCGCAAGTTCAAATCGACACCACGGATTTCATCACTTAACACGCACACCTACTTGTAGTTACGACAATGACCAGGCAAGTTAACCGGACAGTAGTGAT
>DATAMS010000272.1:0-2587 GCA_036260495.1 Thermoanaerobaculia bacterium | reverse complement strand
GTCGTCAATTGTCCATTGTCAATTGTCAATTAACAAAGGCCTTTAACTGCAATGGACAATGGATAATTGACAATTGACAACGAGAGATTCAGTGATCCCCGGGCTGTCCGCCTCTCGTTGTCAATTGTCCATTGTCAATTGTCAATTAACAAAGGAGTTTTCATGAAGCGATTCATCTTGGTTTTCGCAACGCTGTTTGCTACGGCCGCGCTTCATGCGGCGTCGATCACTCTGCGCGTCGATGCCACAGGCGTTCCGTCGAACGTTTATCACGCGCATCTCACCATTCCGGTAACTGCCGGGCCGCTCACGCTTTATTACCCGAAATGGATTCCTGGCGAGCATGGACCGACTGGCCCGATCAACGGGCTGGCGGGATTGCAATTCACGGCGAACGGCAAGAGCGTTGCGTGGCAGCGTGATCTTGTCGACATGTTCGCGCTGAACCTCGACGTTCCCGCCGGAGCGACATCGCTCGATGCGGATCTCGACTACATCGCACCTGCTCCCGGCGCGAACTTCACCGCGGGAGCGTCGACCTCACCGCGGCTGGCCGTTCTGAGCTGGAACACGGTTCTGCTCTATCCGAAAGGCGCGGCCAGTGACTCGCTTTCGTATTCGGCGTCGCTGCGCATCCCATCGGGCTGGCAATACGCGACTCCATTGGAGACGCGCGGCCGCACAGGCGACGACATCGAGTTCGAGACGGCTTCGCTCACTACGCTGGTCGATTCGCCGGTGCAGCTTGGAACGACTCTGCGAAAGATCGACGTCCCAAACAAAAGCGGCCTGCGCCATACGATGAATTTGCTGTCCGAAAGTGCGGATGCCGTCCAGACGCCTGACGACTTTGCGGCTCAGTACGGCAGACTTGTGGACGAGACCTCAACTCTTTTCGGCGCGAACCATTATCGTCACTACGATTGGCTCCTCACACTGAGCGATGCCGTTGCGCACTTCGGACTCGAGCACCACGAATCGAGCGACGATCGCGTCGCCGAAAACCGGCTGCATGAAGACCCGAGCCGCAAATGGGTGTCCACGCTGATGGCGCACGAATTCGTTCATTCCTGGAACGGCAAATTTCGCCGTCCGGCCGGTCTGGCCACCGGCAATTATGACAAGCCGATGACCGGCGAGCTCCTTTGGGTCTACGAAGGTCTCACCGAATACCTCGGCGATCTTCTTCCGGTCCGGGCGGGCATCCTGTCCGCAGACGATTATCGCGAGAATCTCGCGGAAACCTACGCGCAGATGGCGCAGCATACCGGACGCACGTGGCGCCCGCTGCTCGACACGGCTGTTGCCGCTCAGTTGTTGTACGAGGCGCCCGGCGCATCGACGAATTGGCGCCGCAGCGTTGATTATTACCCCGAAGGCGAGCTGTTATGGCTGGATGCAGACATGACGATTCGGTCGCTGACTGCCGGCAAACGATCGCTTGATGATTTCTGCCGTGCGTTCTACGGAGGCACGAGCGGACATGCCGAGTTGAAGCCGTACACATTCGACGATCTTTTTGCCGCGCTCAACAGTGTCGCGCCCCATGATTGGAAGGAGTTTCTGAACGAGCGCTTGAGCTCCACGGCTCCGGCGCCCCCCGTTGGCGGCATTGAGCACGCTGGTTGGAAGGTCATTTACAACGACAAGCCGAACACCGCCTTGCAGTTCAGCGAGGAAGAGCACAAGGGCGCCGACCTCAATGCATCTCTCGGATTTACTGTGCAGGAAAGCGGCGCGGTCGGCGACGTCGTGCCCGGGTCTGTTGCCGCACGAAACGGACTGACGCCGGGAGCGCACATCATCGCTGTCAATGGCCGTGCATTCACAATCGGGCGGCTGCGTGCGATTGTGAAAGCGTCAGCGAGCTCGACAACTCCAATCGAACTAATCGTCCGGAATGGTGACTTCTTCGTGACGCAATCCATCGACTACCACGGCGGCGAGCGTTATCCGCATTTGGAGCGTGTGACTGGCAAGCCGGATCGGATGGAGGCGCTGACGAAATCGTTAGCGCCAGTGCCTGCGAAGAAGACAAACTGATCATGGATAATTGACAATTGACAGTGGACTAGCCGAATAGGCTTCGCTAATCCACTGATCGCAAACAACGAAAAGGGCGCGGTCGCCCGCGCCCTGTCGTTACTGCGTTTACCTGGGGATTAGTCCTTGTGCATCTTGCGGTGAGTTTTCGGTGCCTCTGGGGTGGGAGCGGGAGTCTCAACCGTGCTTGAGGCCATCGGCGTCTCGACAACAGGAGCCGGTGCCGGAGCCGGAGTCTCAACGATTACCGGAGCCGGGGCCGGGGTCTCGACGACCATCGGCTCGATCGGTGCCGGCGAGTTGCTCACGACCGTCGTGGTCGTCGACTCGACCGGCGTCTGCGTGACGACAACTGAGGATGAGGAGGTCTTCTTGGGGATCAGGTTGACATTCGTGTTGTTGCCGAGGTTGGCTGCGTTGCCGTTGCCGCCAGCGGCGCTGCTGGTGTACGCGCGGCCGTCGCTGTCAACGGCCGCTGGGCCGGAAATCACGGCAGGAGTCGTCGTTCCACTCACTCCTTCCGCGTTCTTCGGAGCTGGAGCGG
>DATAMS010000269.1:0-4853 GCA_036260495.1 Thermoanaerobaculia bacterium | reverse complement strand
GCGCCTTCTCCCCCACGCTTTTTGTGGGGGAGAAGGTGGCGAAGCCGGATGAGGGGGTAGTTAGTTGTCCCCGCCCGGGCGGCAAAGACCGACGATCGCGTTCGTGAACTCCGCGACGTCGAATGGCTTCGAGATCACGAGCTTGACGATGTTGCGGTCGAGTTTCGTCAGCGATTGTTGCGACACCGCGGACACGACGACGACCGGCGTGGTGATGCCCTGCTTCTTGATGAAGTCGATCACCTCGTAGCCGCTGGCTTCGGGGATCATGAGATCCAGAAGGATGACGGCGAAGCGGCCTTCGCGCAGTTTCTCCATGGCGACGAGCCCGTCGCGCGCGGTCTCGGTTTCGATGCCGTGGCGGCCGAGGAGTTTCTCGACCAGGCGGCGGATGGCGGGATCATCCTCGACGACGAGAACGGGGGAACATCGATTGGATTCGTCTTGCTGGACGCTTGGCACTGGCAGCAGTGTAGCGCGGCGCGGTGTTACAACCTCGTCACGGCGGGCGGCTCGGCCCAACCTTCGCGCGCAATGGTCGTCAATAGCTATGTGAGACGAACGGCGGCGCTCCTCCTTCTAGCTTCTCTGGTTCTGGCCTGTCACCTTCCTGAGAATCCGAAACGTGCCGCAATCCGGGCGATCACAACGTTCGTCCTCGAGTCCGCGATCGATCTGCAGAGCCGGGCCGTCCTGACGCAAAGCAGCGCGCGTCCGGTTCTGCAGTCGACGCGGGTTCACGCGACGGCGACACCATCCGCGCCGAGAATCAGAATCTGCACGAAGCGCGTTGCGGCGCCTGTCCCCGCATCCGTCGCGCGCTGCCGGCCGGTGACCGCGTCGGAATCTACGCGCCCATTCCCGATATCTTGAACGCGATCGGGATCAGTACGAAGAGCTGCACCGCGTCGAAGATGCCGTGCGCGATGATGCCGGGGATGAGGTTCTTCGTCCGGTAAAACGTGAATCCGATGATCAGCGAGATCACGGCCACACCGATCAGGAGCAGCGGTTGCCCAAGGCCGGAGTGGGCGAGGGCGAAGAGCGCGGTCGAGGCGATGACGCCGATCCGCTTCTGCAGCCACCCGCGGAAAAATGCCTCCTCCACAGTCATCGCCGAAAGGACGATGGACGCCTTCTTCCAAAGGGGTAGCGCCGCCATCCAGGCGATCATCGGCGACGGCTGCGGATGTTTTGGGATGAGTCCCGAGGCGGTGAGAAGCAGCGCGATGATCAGCGCGACGGAAAGCGTGACGATCCAGCCACCGACGCCGACGGCGAAGCCGGTCAGGATCGCATCGCCGTTGCCGCGCCGCGGAATGTTGAAGAACTCGCCGAGCGGCGGACGCTTCGTGAGGAGCCACCAACCGGCGAGGAACACGACCAAAACCGCGTGCAACCCGAAGAGCGAGTAAAACGGTACGCGCGCCAGTTGCTGGGCGGTCGGGATCCTCAGCGATGATCCGACGACCAGCGTGCTGAGGCCGAACATGAGCAGCGCCAGCCACAAGTAGGCGATGACCTTCGTCACGTTCGACGAGAAGTGATCGCAGGCAAAGAGGTGATAGCGCTCGTTCATCACGATCATCGCAACGTAGATGATGGCGATGAAAAGCAGGGGCAGCAGGTAGTGGCTCATCGGCGCGCGAAGTGTATTGCATTGCGCTTCGCGCGTTGTCGGTTGTCGGTTGATTGCGCTTCGCGCGTAGTCAGACGAAACGCGAGATCGATTTGCGACCCGATCGGCCTACATCAATCAGTAGGCGTCCGACCAGCCCTGTCCAAAACAGGTCACCCTGGAAGGGTGAATGAGGATAGCCGGTGGCCGCGCCGGAGGCGCTGCCACCGGTAACAGTCGCGGCAAAGTAGCACCCCCGAGGGGTGCGCGAAGAACCACGATCAGCCTATCTGTGAGGAGCAAGGCGGCTGGAAGAGAAGGCCTTTCAACGCAGTCTTTTGAATGTTCACGCACCCCTGCCGGGGTGTTTTGAATTCGCGCTACCTTCAATCACCCCTCCCGGGGTGGCCTTCGGGGTGTCCTCGCGTTTCGGATAGCAGGAGTGTTTCCTTCTCATTCGGCTCTCTCTCGTCGCGTAACTCGCTGACCTCGACCCTCTTTGAAGGACCCTCAGTCTTTTTTGGACAGCGGTGGCTTCCGACGGCAACGCGCGAAGCGCAAACGCTATCTCGCGATCGCCGCCATGATCCCGTCCACATCCTCCGCTGAATCGAAGAAGTGATCGGGATTCTCTGCGCGCAACGTCTCCGCGGACGTCTTCCCTGACGCGATCGCGATCGTCGTCGCGCCGTGCGGGATGCCGCAGCGGACGTCGTAGATCGAGTCGCCGATGATCACGACATCGCCGCCGTCGAAGGCGTGTCCGGTCTTGTCCGCCGCGCGCGTGACGGCGATTGGCGGCAACTCTTCGCGGCGCGGTGAATCGCTGCCGAAGGCGCCGAACGCGAAGGTCTCGTTCAAATCGACGGCGCCGAGCTTGAGCCGCGCGCCGGGCTCGATGTTGCCGGTGAGAAGCGCCACGGTCAGATGATCGTCCGCACAAACGGCGTCGAGCAGCGCGCGGATGCCGGGCAGCATACGCACGCGGCCGGGCGCATTGCGGGCGAGGCCGCCGAGGTAGTGAGTCCAGAGGAGAGGGAGTTGGGAGTCGATGTCCGCATCGGCGCGGCCGTCATCGTGAAGAATCATCCGCGCGATCTGCGGATCGGTGCGGCCGGAAAAGTCGTAGCGGCGCAGATCGCCGCGAAATCCATAGACGTCCGCCAGTGCCACGCCGAACGCTTCGCGGGAAGCGCCGTGGTCACTGACGAGTGTGCCGTCGATGTCGAAGAGAACGAGTTTACGCATCGGAGTGACAGAGTACACTTCGCGCGCCGTCTATGAAGAAAACGTCTCTGGCAGTTCTTTTCCTCACAGTTTTCATCGACCTCATCGGATTCGGGATGGTGATCCCGTTCCTCTCGTTCTACGCCCGCGAATACGGCGCGAACGGAACGACCGTCGGGATGGTGGTCGGCATCTACTCGATCATGCAGTTCTTTTTTGCGCCGGTGTGGGGCCGCCTCTCGGACCGCATCGGACGGCGCCCGGTGATCCTCATCAGCCTCACCGCGAGCTGCATCGGCTACTTCCTTTTCGCGTTTTCGCGCAGCCTGACGCTGCTCTTTCTTTCGCGCATCATCGCCGGCGCGGGCGGCGCGAACATCGGCACCGCGCAGGCCTACATCGCCGACAAAACGACCACCGAGAATCGCGCCAGAGGGATGGGCATCATCGGCGCCGCCTTCGGCATGGGCTTCATCCTCGGGCCGCCCCTCAGTGGTGTGCTGTCGCACGTCGGCACGAAACATGGGATGGCCGGCAATCTTCTGCCCGGTGTCGTTGCAGGCTCGCTGTCGCTGATCGCGCTCATGATCGCCTTTCTCGTCCTCGGCGAGTCGAAGCCGCCCGATCTGCGGCCACGCAGCGGAATCCCTCCGCAGTTCGACAAGCGTGTTTGGAGCGGACTGGCCAGGCACGGCTTGCTGCTGGCGATCATCGCCACGATCTTCATCACGCTGCTGGCGGTGGCGGGGATGGAGACGAGCGTCACGCTGCACGCGCGCGATCGATTCAATTTCACGCAGCTCGATCTGTCGTGGTTCTTTTTGTTCATGGGCGTGATCGTGGCTGGCATTCAGGGAGGCTTGATCGGGAAGCTCGCCAAGCGCTTCGGCGAGAAGGCGCTCATCGCCGCCGGCGCGGCATCGTTCACGATCGGATTGGCGTTCGTTCCGCTCGTCTGGCGCGTGCCGCTTCTGTACGTCGTGGCGTTTTTCATCGCGGTGGGACAGGGATTGACGTATCCGTCGCTCACGTCATTGCTGACGAAAGCGTCGCCAGCGAGCGAGCACGGAAGCATGCTCGGTCTCGCCTCCGGCATCGGCTCGCTGGCGCGCTTCATCGGACCGATCTGGGTGGGATTTCTGTACGACCTTGCCCAGGCGCGCGGCGCGTTTTACGGCAGCGCAATCCTGACGGCGATTGCATTCATCATCGCGCTGCGGATGCGAAAGCAGCCATTACTCATGGAATCGGAAGGGTAAACTTCACGTATGTCGATCCTCAAAGTAAGCCGCCTCGGCCACCCCGTTCTGCGGCTCAAATCCTCCGACGTCGAGGCCGCCGACATCAAAGCGGGCAAGTTCCGCGCGCTGATCGACGACATGATCGAGACGATGCACGAGTACGAAGGCGTCGGCCTGGCCGGCCCGCAAGTCCATCTCCCGTTGCGCATTTTCGTGTTCGAAGTGCAGGAGAAAGTAGCCAAACGCCGCGGCATCTCGAAGGTCGGCGCCGGCGTCTTCTTCAACGCCACGTACGAACCGATCGGCACCGAAACGATCACCGATTGGGAAGGCTGCCTCAGCGTCCCCTTTCTCGGCGGCGAGACCCCCCGCTACAAGAGAGTCCGCCTGCGCGGCCTCGACCACGAAGGCAACGAAGCCGAGCTCGAAGTGTCCGACTTCACCGCCCGGATCTTCCAACACGAGATCGACCACACCGACGGCCACGTCTACCTCGACCGCATGCCGGATCTGACGACGCTGGGATATACGGTGGTGTTGTAGAAGCGAAGCAGAGTTTCACCGCATCGCGGCGCTCTCCAAGAGAAGGTGAGGGGTCGTTGGTGCGACATAAACGCATCCGCGGTGCTCTCAACCGGCACGATTGATGGTTCCGCGCACTTTGTTGCCCCCTCATCCGTCCTTGGCGCTCGATTGGAGAGTGCTCCAAGAAAGGGGAGGCGATGTAAGAAGAGTGATGAGAGTGATGAGCGTCTTTCCAGAGTGAT
>DATAMS010000266.1:0-4265 GCA_036260495.1 Thermoanaerobaculia bacterium | reverse complement strand
CGAGCGCCGTCGTCACGTCATGGCCGAGCGTGCCCGCATCCTCGCCAACGAAGCGGGAGGAACGCCGGCGATCGACGCGTCGATCTGGTCTCAATGGCAATACCTCACCGAATATCCGGGCGTCGTCCGCGCCGAGTTCGGCGGCGACTACTTGGCGTTGCCGGAAGAGGTGCTTGTCACGGTGATGCGCGTGCACCAGAAACAGCTCCCGATTCGCACTGCAGCAGGAAAGCTCACCAGCTCCTTCCTCGCCGTTCTCGATAACGATGGCGATCCCGATGGCAACGCCGCCTACGGCAACTCGTTCGTGACGAACGCCCGGTTTGCGGACGCGAACTTTTTCTATGAGACGGATCGCAAACGCACACTCGAGTCCCGGCGCGATCAGCTTTCGCATCTGCAGTTTCAGGAGAAGCTCGGCAACTATCTGCAAAAGACCGATCGCATCGAACAGATCGCCGCCGTCATCACGGACGATCCTGAAACACTCGCAGCCGCGCGCCTTTGTAAGACCGATCTCGTCACCGAAATGGTGAAGGAGTTCACCGAGCTGCAGGGGAACATCGGCGGCATCTACGCTCGCGAAGAAGGCATGCCGGAGAACACCTGGCAGGCCATCTACGATCACTATCTTCCCATCAACATCGACGATGCGCTGCCTCGCACGCGCAGCGGCGCGGTCGTCTCGCTCGCCGACAAGATCGACACGCTCGTCGGATTCTTCCGAATCGGAGCGAAGCCGACCGGCTCGAAGGACCCATTCGCTCTTCGCCGCGCCGCGCAAGGCGTCGTGCAGATCCTGCTCAATCGCGACAAGCGCAGTGTGAAGACCGGCATCGACAAGCTGATCGACGTTGCACTTCAGGCACATGAGCAACCGAGCAACCCGGCAACGCAGCAACTCAAGACCGATCTCCTTGCCTTCTTCGCCGAGCGCGTTCGCACCCTGCTCGAAGCATCCGCCTACGGCTTCGCCTACGACGAGATCGCCGCGGCGATGGAAGCGGAATGGGCGGCATCGCTCACCGATCTCGTTGATCGCATCGCCGCGGTCAAGGCAATGCGCAACGAACCGAACTTTCTCTCGATTCTCGACTCTGCCAAGCGCATCGCCAACATCACGGCCGGTCAGCAGATTGCGGCCAGTGTCGATCCCTCGAAGCTGGAGAATGATGTCGAACGACGTCTTGCGGATCTGGCTGGGATCGTCGTCACGCAAATCGAGGAGATGATTGGGGAGCGAGACTACAAACGCGCGCTCGAGACATTCGCGGCCATGGCGCCGGAGCTGGAGACGTTCTTCGACGAAGTCATGGTCATGGTCGAGGATGAAACGCTGCGGCGAAACCGGATGGCGTTGCTGCACAAGATCGGCGGCGCCGTCGCCGGCATCGCTGACGTGACCAAAATCGTCGTCGACCGGCGCGAGTACCGGACGTGAAATTGCGCCTGTTCCTCGCGTTTTTTCTCCTCGCGAATTGCTCGCGGCCGGCGCCGGAACATCCTACGAAACCGAACGAGCCGGGCGCGCTGCCCATCGACATCATCAATGAGCAGTCGAGCCTTCTCGATCTCTCCCGAGGAGCAACGATCGTTTCGAGGACCGGCGAGATGATGCTGCCTGTGTCGGCCATCAACACGATCGACGGTGATATCGGCACGTTCTGGCAGACACCACCGCACGATTTTCCGCAGTCGATCGTCATCGCCCTCGGCGCACCCAGCCGCATTGACCGAATCGGGATCCGCTCGCTGGACGTTGGTTTCGAGCCGAAGAGCGTGCCATTCGAAAGCTCCATCGACGGTGTGATCTGGCAGCCGCTCGCTACGATCGCGCCGAAAACGATCGAGCTGGCGCAATGGTTCGACGTAGCACCAACGACACTCTCGTATTTGCGCGTCAACATTCCGGCTCCCGCCATTGCCGGCCATGATGTCCGCCTCCATTCGATCTACGCTCACGGCGTCGAGATCGCGCCGCGCGTCGATCCTGGCATCGATGGCTGCTGGTCGGTCAACGGCAATGCCGCGTTGTTCGTCCAACGCGGTAGTCGCGCGACAGGTGTACTGATGCGAGGAGCGCAGCCGGTCTTCCTCGAAGGCGCCACGACGGGACGCATCTGGCGATTCAACTGGATTCACGGGAACGACTTCGGTCTAACCGCGCTCGCGCTGGCGCCCGGCGATAAGCATTTCAGCGGCATCGACTGGCACGAGGAGGCCATCCCGCTCTTTCGCGCGTTGCCGTGGTTCGGCGAGCGGACAACCTGCGCTCCGGCCGTCATCCGGAATGACGTCGAGCTGGCGTTGCTTCATCGCGCCAACCACGTCGCCCTGTTTGGACTGCAGTTCGATGCATCGGGCAACCTTCTTACCGGTCCGAGCCGCGAAGAACTGCAATCGCTGCTGAAGATTATCCGCGCCGCGCCGCCGATCGACGTCGTAGCGCACGAGTTTCGTCAGCCCGATGCGCGGCGCAACAAAGAGATCGCGGAGCATGAAATCGATTCCGTCAAAGCCGCACTCGCCGGCCTCGGCGCCGACATGTCACGCTTACGTTTCCGCGCCGCGGGCAGCGGCGATCCGCGCCAGAAGATCGAGAGTGAAATCGCCGCAGCCATCTACAGCAGCGTCGAGGTGGAAGTTCGGAGATAATCGCGCCGCAATGGAGCAGCCAACTTACGTCTACTTTTTCGGTGACGGTCACGCCAAGGGCAACGCTCAGATGAAAGACGTCCTCGGCGGCAAAGGCGCGGGCCTCGCCGAGATGACCAACATCGGCGTGCCGGTCCCTCCCGGCTTCACCATCTCGACGGCCGTCTGCACGTACTTTTACGCGCACGACAAAACCTATCCGTCCGAGCTGAAGAACGCCATCGCCGAAAACCTCGGCAAGGTCGAACAGTCCGTAGGCCGCAGATTCGGCGACCGCGAGCAACCGCTGCTCGTTTCCGTCCGCTCCGGCGCACGCGCTTCCATGCCCGGCATGATGGACACGATCCTCAACCTCGGGCTCAACGACGAAACCGTGAAGGGTCTGGCGACGTCGTCGAAGGACGAACGTTTCGCACTCGATTCCTATCGCCGCTTCATCCAGATGTACTCCGGCGTCGTGCTCGAGATCGACAAGGATCATTTCGAGCACGAGCTCTTTTCGCTGCGCGACAAATCGGGCGTCAAGACCGACGCCGAGATTCCCGCCGATGGA
This sequence comes from Thermoanaerobaculia bacterium, assembly GCA_036260495.1. Lineage (GTDB taxonomy): Bacteria > Acidobacteriota > Thermoanaerobaculia > Gp7-AA8 > Gp7-AA8 > JADGNZ01. The sequence continues at coordinate 1,057 of DATAMS010000266.1, read as the reverse complement.
CTGCGCGGCCTCGTCGAAACGTACAAAGGAATCGTCCGCACAAAGAGCGGGCATGACTTTCCGCAGGACGTACACGAGCAACTCTGGGGCGCGATCGGAGCGGTGTTCAATTCGTGGAACAACCAGCGCGCCATCACCTACCGAAAACTGAATCAAATCCCCGATGACTGGGGCACCGCGGTGAACGTGCAGTCAATGGTCTTCGGCAACATGGGCGACGACTGCGCGACGGGCGTCGCGTTCACGCGCAATCCCGCGAACGGTGAGCACCGCTTCTTCGGCGAGTATCTTCCCAACGCGCAAGGTGAAGATGTCGTCGCCGGCATTCGCACGCCGCTGCCGATCTCGAAGGCGCAGGCAATCGGCGATGAAAAATCGCTTGAAGAGACCATGCCCTCCGTCTACGCGCAGCTCGAGGATGTCTACAAGAAGCTCGAAGCGCACTACCGCGACATGCAGGACATCGAGTTCACGATCCAGTCCGGCAAGCTCTATCTGCTGCAAACGCGGACCGGCAAGCGGACCGGTTTCGCCGCCGTCAAGATTGCATGCGACATGGTCGATGAAGGTCTGATCGATCACACCGAGGCGGTGGCGCGGGTCGAAGCAGGGCAGATCGTTCAGCTTCTTGCGCCGGTATTCGATGCGAAGGAAAAAGCGAAGGCACTCTCCGGCGGACGGCTTCTCGGCCGCGGATTGCCGGCCGGACCGGGCGCGGCGGCGGGGCGCATCGCGTTCAACGCCGAGCACGCGGTAACGATGGCGAAAGACGATCCCGTCATCCTCGTGCGCGTCGAGACGTCACCGGAAGACATCGCCGGAATGCACAGCGCGGCGGGCATCCTCACCACGCGCGGCGGGCTCACGTCGCACGCGGCCGTGGTCGCGCGCGGGATGGGGCGGCCTTGCGTCGTCGGCGCCGGCACGATTCGCGTCGACTACGGCAAAGGTGAGCTTCGCAGCGAAGGGCATGAGCCGCTCGAAGAAGGTGACTGGGTCTCGATCGACGGCTCGACCGGCGAGATTCTCGGGGGCACGCTGGACACGCGGCCGTCCG
>DATAMS010000261.1:0-4743 GCA_036260495.1 Thermoanaerobaculia bacterium | reverse complement strand
TACTATCGCGTAACGGGCACACCGCCGGTGCTGCAGGTGATGGCCCTCTGGCACGTAAGACGCGGAAAGGGGCCGCCAATCTAGTCAGCTCGCTGATCGCCCACCGAGGTAGAGTCATCGTCATGACCAAACGCGAAGCTCGATTCAATGTGGATCCCAAAACGGGCGAAACGATCGAAATCGATGATGAGCTCAGCGCGGCTATCGAGGAGGCAGTCGCGTCGTCGGAACGCGGCGAATCGATTTCCTGGGAAGTGTTCCGGAAGGAACTGTTCGACGAGAACTGACGACTTAGATCATTTGAACTGTTCGAGTGGCCGAGGGAGACTCTCGCCATGACCAAACGCAAACCGAGATACAACGTGGACCCCGAAACGGGCGAACTTGTGAAAATCGACGAAGAGCTCGACGCTGCCATCCAGGAAGCGATCGCACAAGCGGATCGCGGCGAGACAATTCCGCTGGAGGTCCTACTCAAGCGCTGGGACGAAGAAAGTCGCCAGCGGGCCGCTCGCGGTCCAGCCGGCGAGCCGCCGGCGCTACGCTCAGACGGTCGCTACGACATCCATCCCGCGCCGTTGCTCCGCTTCTTCACCTGCATTGCGATCAGCGTGACCGGGATGCCGATCTGGAGGATTCGCTTCACGACTTTCGGGAATCCGAAGCCAACCAGGAAGCCGACCACCGCGCCGCCGGCTACGAGCTCCGTGGCGTGTTCGGAGGCGATGCTCTTCACGTCGAGCTGTTTGCGGATGCGGCGGTCGAGCTCATCGATGCGGTCGCCGACGCGGTCGCGGGCGCTGACGATGGTCTGATCGAGTTGCTGCATTTCGTCGGTCATCTACTTGCTCCTCGCCTGCGCGATGTCGCTCTTGATCGACTCGACGTCAGCTTTGATGCTCTCGATCGATTTCGTCGGGACAAACTCCACCGCGGCGAACTTCTTCTTCCCCATGAGACCGAGCACGGCCGCCGTCGCGAAAAGGACCACCGTCACGATCAGTGCGGAAAGCCATGCAGGAACGCCGAGGCGGACGAGCACGAGCATGATGGTGACGAAGAGGAAGGCCAGTCCGAAGAGCGCTACGAACACCGCGCCGGCAAACAATCCGACGCCGCCGCCGAGTTTGGCAACCGTGTCTTTCACCTCGAGCTTGAGCAGCGCGATCTCGCCGCGGAAGAGCGTGGTGATGTCTTCCGTCAGCTCCTTGATGATCGTGCCGAGCGAGCGATCGGTGTCCGTCTCTGAAGTATTTCGAGCCATATCGCGCCGATTGGAGCAAAAGGAGTGCCTCGCCGCTACAATCGCCGCCGATGTCCGACGTCGTTGAGCTTGTGAAGGAGTTCCGCTTCGAGGCGGCGCACTTTCTACCCCATGTGCCCGAGGGACACAAGTGCCGCCGCATGCACGGACACTCGTTCCGCGGCGAAGTCGTCGTGAAAGGTCCTATCGATCCCGTAACCGGCTGGCTGATCGACTTCGCCGATCTCAAGCGCGCCATCGACCCGATCGTCGTCCGGCTCGATCACTACCTTCTCAACGAGATCAAAGGTCTCGAGAACCCGACGTCCGAGCTGGTCGCCGTCTGGATCTGGAATCAGCTCGCGCCCCAGATCCCGCAGTTGCATCGCATCACGATCGAAGAGACGTGCAGCTCGAGGTGCCATTACTACGGAGGCGGCGAGTAAGGATTCGGGAGATGTTGATAGAAGTTCCCGCTCAGTTTTCCGCGAGAATCCACGCCAGCGCTGCAACCGCCGCCGAATCCTGCGCCAGCTCTTTCGGATCGACTTTGTCGAGCGTATCGGCGTTCGTGTGGTGATAGTCGAAGTAGTGCAGAGGCTCGGGAACGAGGCCGAATCCTGGGACGCCCATCGCCGTCAGCGGACTCGTATCCGCTCCTGTCTCGTCGGCGATTTCAAAGTGGTTGGATGAAACTGCCGCCAGCGGTTTCGTTCTCGACTCCAGCGCCGCCAGCGCATCGCCTTTCAACGTCGTCGTGAAGCCGGTAGGTGCCGCGCCGCCGGCATCGGTCTCGATCGCGGCGATGTGTTTTTCTTTTCCGTGATCCTTCGCGTACTGCTGTCCGCCGCGCAGACCGTTCTCTTCATTCATGTAGAGCACGGCGCGGATCGTGCGGCGAGGATGCAGATTCATTTCCTTGAGCAAACGCATCGTCTCAATCACCATCGCCACGCCGGAGCCGTCGTCGATCGCGCCCGTGGCCAGGTCCCACGAATCGAGGTGCGCGCCGATGAGGACGATCTCGTCGGGCTTCTCGCTTCCGCGGATCTCCGCGATGACGTTCGCCGACATCACATCCGGGAGCGTCTTCGGCGTGAGCACCATGTGCATTCGCACGTGCTTCCCCCGCGCCAGTAACCGATGCACGAGCATCGCATCCTCGGCAGTCAACGCTGCCGCCGGAATCTTCGGCTGCTTCGGGTCGTAGCGCAGCGCACCTGTATGCGGCGTCCGCAGCGATGCCGACCCAACCGAACGAATCACGATCGCCTTCGCGCCAAACTCCGCGGCACGGCTTGCACCGGCGCCACGAAAGGCGACGGCGATGCGATACGCCTCGAACGCGCGGTGGGCGCGGACGAGATCCATGTCCATCGGGTTGTTGTAGAAGACGATCTTGCCGCGCAGTTTCGCGCTGCCGAGTGTTTTCAGATCGTCGAAAGAATCGACTTCGATCACGTCGGCGGTGATCCCGTCTGCCGGCGTGGCCACGCTGCCGCCGATGGCCGTGAGCACGAGGCGATGGTTCGCTGGCGACACGAGCTGCGCTTCTTCGCGGCCACGCACCCAATGTGGCACTTTGACCGGCTCGTTCGACACCGGGATGTCCCACTCGCGAAACTGCCGCGTCGCCCACGTCACCGCGAGCGTCGCACCTTTCGATCCGGAAAGCCGCGCACCGATGTCGTCGGTGAGATGACTCAGCGTTTCGTAGGCGCGCGAGGATTGCAGTTCTTTGGCGATGATCGCATCGGCGCTCGATTGCGCGATCGCAGAGGTGGAAACGAGCAGCAGCAGAAATCCGATGACGCTTTTCATTGCCGGTGAAGTGTAAGACTTTCTCACGCGAAGACGCGAAGGCGCGAAGAAATGAAGCGCTTGCTCTTCGCGTCTTCGCGTCTTCGCGTCTTCGCGTCTTCGCGTGAGAAATGGGCTGGGGACCTACACCTCTTCCGTATCGATCTGCGCTCGTTGCAGGGCGCCGGAGTAGTCGACGTAAATCGACTTCCACTCACTGAACACGTCGATGCCGGCGATGCCGGCTTCGCGATGCCCGTTCCCCGTCTGCTTTGTCCCACCAAACGGAAGATGCACCTCGGCGCCGATCGTCGGCGCGTTCACGTAGAAGATGCCGGTGTACATGTCGCGCATCGCCACGAACGCTTTGTTGATGTCGCGCGTGTAAATCGACGACGACAAGCCGTACTTCACGCCGTTGCCGATCGTGATCGCTTCTTCGAGCGACTCGCAGCGCATCACCGCCGTCACCGGCCCGAAAATTTCCTCCTGCGCGATGCGCATGTCCGGCTTCACGTTCGCGAAGACAGTCGGTTGGTGAAAGTGGCCTTTGCTGTACGCACCATCCGTCAGCGTCGCGCCGCCGGCCGTGACCGTTGCGCCTTCGTCGCTGCCAATCTTCACGTACTTCGCGATCGTTGCGATCTGGTCGGCCGAGATGTTCGGCCCCATGTCCGTGTTCGCATCGAGGCCGTTGCCGACGCGCAGTTTGTTCGCGCGCGCGGACAATTTCTCGACAAACTGGTCGTAGATTTTCGAGTGCGCAACGATCCGCGAGGCAGCCGTGCAACGCTGACCGGCCGTTCCGAAGGCGCCCCAAAGCGCGCCGTCGACCGCGAGATCGACATCGGCGTCGTCCATCACCAGGATCACGTTCTTGCCGCCCATCTCGAGGTGAACGTGCTTGAACTGCGGCGCGCAAGCGATCGAGATCCGCCGCCCGACGTCCGTCGAGCCGGTGAACGAGATCACTGAGACTTTCGGATGATGCAGCATCGGCTCACCAACTTCTTTGCCGCCGCCGGTGACGACGTTCCAGACACCTTTCGGCAGTCCGGCCTCTTCAAACGCTTCCGCGAGCATCACCACGGACAACGGCGTTTGCGATGCCGGCTTGATGACCACCGTGTTGCCGCAGATCAGCGCCGCCATTCCTTTCCACGCCGGGATGGCGATCGGAAAGTTCCAGGGCGTGATCAAACCGGCGACGCCGAGGGGCATGCGAACGGCCATGTTGAACTTGTTGGGCAATTCGGAAGGAGTGGTCACGCCGTGCAGGCGGCGTCCTTCGCCGGCCATCAGGAAAGCCATATCGATCGCTTCCTGCACATCGCCGCGCGTCTCCGCCAGCACCTTCCCCATCTCGCGTGTCATCTCGGATGCGATCGCTTCCTTGTCGCGCTTCAGAATGTTGGCGACGGCGTAGAGATACTCGGCGCGAAGCGGCGCAGGCGTCAGCCGCCACTGCTGAAACGCGCGGTCCGCGGCCTCGACGGCGGCGTTCAGGTCGTGCTCATTCGATTCCTGAAACGTTCCGATGAGGTCATCGCTGTCGGCAGGATTGCGGTTTTCGAACGTCTTGCCGCTCGCAGATGCGACCCACTGGCCGTTGATGTAATTCTTGTAGTCGCGCGTTGGGCGCAGGGATTGATTGGACATGATTCCTCCGGAATTGAGAAGAGTGAAGTTTGAAGAGTGAA
>DATAMS010000226.1:0-2179 GCA_036260495.1 Thermoanaerobaculia bacterium | reverse complement strand
GCGATCCGCTGCTGATCGGGAGAGAGACGCAGCTCGAAGCCCAACCGTTTTGCGTCGCCGGCGGCAGCCAGTTCGTGTCCGGAGCGGTCGACCCAGATGAGCTGGGAGTCGGGACTCCCCGACCGGTAAACCAGCCGTCCGTTCTGCGACGCGCTGAACTCGAAGTGATGGTTGGCATCGTTCTCGACCAGTTGCTCCGCGAGCACACGCGGCTCGCCGGAGAGCGCGAGCGTCTTCGGATCGAACGGCTGCGCCATCAATGCACCTGCTCTCACGAAGAGCAGGTAGCCAGGTTCGACATAAGCAACGTTCGTGATGGCTTGCACGAGATCGCGGCTGCTCCCGTCGCGCAGCGTTCCGACCTTGATGTGATGATTCTCGGTCCGCGGAGCATCGCCGAGGAAGACGAAGTGATCGCCGTCGGGGAGAAACACCGGCCAGCGATGCGCTTCTTCGCCCGGGCTGAGGCGTGTCACTGGCCGCGGTGTCCCGCCGTTCGCATCCACGCGAAAGAGCGGACCATCCTGGCCGCAGAAAAGAATGACGCCGTCGCGACTCCACGCCGCGCCATACGGGAGCGGCGCGTCGCAGATTGTCTGCGGCGGCCCGCCCGCGATGGCGATGCGCTTCAACTTTCCCTGCGCGAAAAACCCAACCGACCTTCCATCGGGAGAAAAAAATGGCTCGTTAGCTCCTTGTGTCCCTGGCAGTTGGCGTGGCTCGGCCCGATCGAACGGGCGAATCCAGAGAGAGAACGACGTGACCCCTGACGTATCTCCGGCGCGGGCCACGAAGACGATCGAGGAACCATCCGGAGACATCGCGGACTGACCGAACTGGTCGAACGCATCATGCTTCGGCATCGTGATCGACATCAGCAACGGCGTCTCAGCGGCCGCTGGACGGCGAAGCAAGAACATCGACGCAGCCCCTGCCGCAATCAACGCCAGAACGACGAGCGCGATGACCATCCCGCGGTTGCGCCCTTTTCTTCGAGCGACATCGCCGATGCTCTGCGCCTGCGAGCTCGACGTCCCGATCCACTCGAGTTCCGAGGCCACGTCCGAGGCGCTCTGCCAGCGATGATCGGAGTCCTTGGCCAGGCATTTGGCGACGACATGCTCAAACGCGGGCGGCGTGAGCGGCTGAATCTCGCGGATCGGTTTTGGCTCGCCGCCGACGATCGAGGCGATGAGGCTCGTCTTCGTTTTCCCATCGAACGCGCGGCGCCCGGTAGCCATCTCGTACAGCAACCCGCCGAGCGCGAAGATGTCGGTGCGCGCGTCAGCTTCCGTCCCTTCGAGTTGTTCCGGCGCCATGTACTGGAAGGTCCCGAGAATTGTCCCTTCCTGCGTGAGCGACTTCTGTTGCGTCGCGCCGTCAGCGGTGATCTCGAGCGTGCCGCCTTTGGCCAGCCCGAAGTCGAGCAGCTTCGCGCCGGACTTCGTGATCATGACGTTGCCCGGCTTGAGATCGCGATGCACCACCCCTGCTCGATGGGCCCGGTCCAGCGCCGCCGCGATCTCGCGTCCGTAGCGAAGCACGTCGCGCATCGGCAACGGCCCGCGCGCGATGCGGTCCGCCAGCGTCTCACCATCGAGAAGCTCCATGACCAGAAACTCGACACCGTGATCGTTGCCGACGTCGTAGAGCGTGCAGATGTGCGGATGCGTGAGCTGCGAGATCGTCTTCGCTTCGCGCTCGAAGCGGAGCTTGAGCTGCGCGTTGTCCGCAAACGCCGGCGGCAGTACTTTGATCGCGACACTGCGATCGAGCCGCGTGTCGCGCGCTTTGTACACCTCGCCCATTCCGCCCGCGCCAATGAGCGAGATCATCTCGTACGGACCGAGGCGACTTCCGGTGGTGATGGCCATGAAGGTGGGGATGATAAACGTTTCGCGGGAAGCGATTTCTCTATCCACACAATCGATGCGTGAGCGAAACGTAGGTCGGACTCTCCAGTCCGACTGCTCGTGATGTCCGCCGCTCGTGTTGTCGGACAAGAGTGTCCGACCTACGTTCAGTCCGCCGCTCGTGATGTCGGACTAGCGGTCTTGAGCGAGAAAATGTGTAGCAGATGAGTCGTATTTTCAAGCGGCGCATTTTTGCTGTTGGCTGAAGCGGGCGATTTGGCTCTCCAGAGAGGCGAAGGCGCGGCGGAGCGGGATCGATGCTGGGG
>DATAMS010000220.1:0-1842 GCA_036260495.1 Thermoanaerobaculia bacterium | reverse complement strand
CCCCAGCATCGATCCCGCTCCGCCGCGCCTTCGCCTCTCTGGAGAGCCAAATCGCCCGCTTCAGCCAACAGCAAAAATGCGCCGCTTGAAAATACGACTCATCTGCTACACATTTTCTCGCTCAAGACCGCTAGTCCGACTCCGAGGCGCGTTTTGTCGGACTGGAGAGTCCGACCTACGTTTTCGGGCGGGGAGAGGATCGACGCCGTGCGGCGCTCGTTGTTCATTACAGCTCAGCGCCCTATCCCCAGCCACCACAAGCCCGCCCAAACCTTCGCGTCGATCAGGATTCCCTCGTCATCCTTCCGCTTCAGCCAATCGACGACGGCGTTGCGAGGAACGCGATGAACCGTGATGTCTTCGCTGCCGATGCCGCCGCCTTTGCCGCGTTCTTCGAGTCCCGTCGCGCGAAAGAACGTCACGGTCTCCGAGGTGATGCCGGCGGAAGTCGGGCCACTTGTCAGGCGCTCGACTGTCTTGCACGCGTAGCCCGTTTCCTCTTCCAACTCCAGCTTCGCCGTCTCTTCGGGATCGTCGTGGCCTTCTTCATCGCCGACCAGTCCCGCGGGAAACTCGATGACGCGCGCGTTCAGCGGACGCCGGTATTGCTCGACGAAAAGCAAGCGATCATCATCGGTGACGGCGAGGATGATCACCGCCGTCTTCCCCTTCTTTCGCTCGACATATTGCCATGTGTCGCGCTCCAGAACGAGGATGTGCTTTCCTTCGAAAAGAGTTTTCGGTTCGTCGCTCATGGTCAGAAGAGACTACCTTGCGTCGTCGGTCTGCGAAAAGCGGAAACCGGCAGGCCGTACTTTTTCTCGTTGAGGTGCAGGCGGCGGCACGTCACTTCGAACATCGATTCGATCTGGTCCGCGAAGATCCCTTTGCCGCCGCTGCCGGACGCCCCACTGCGGATCGTAGAGTTTCCCTTCGCGCAGATCGCGTACGCGGTTCATCACTTTTTCTTTGCGGTCGGGGTAGTGCTCTTCCAGCCATTTCTCGAACAACGGCGCGACCGCCCACGGCAAACGGAGCACGACAAATCCGGCCGACGTTGCGCCGGCGTTTGCGGCTGCGGTCAGGATCGCAGGCATCTCGTGATCCGTGATCGCGGGCACCACCGGCGCCACCATCACGCCCGCGGGAATCCCAGCCTTCGACAGCGCTTCGATCGCTGCAATGCGCAACTCCGGCCGCGACGCGCGCGGCTCCATCAGGTTGGCCAAACGCGGATCGAGCGTCGTCACCGAGATGTGCACCGACACAGCGTTTTGCGCGGCCAGCTCTTGCAGGATGTCGATATCGCGCGTGACGAGATGGTTTTTCGTGATGATGCCCACTGGGTTGCGAAACTCCGCCAGGACTGCCAGACAACGCCGCGTGATCTCCAGCTTGCGCTCAATCGGTTGATAGGGATCGGTCACGCCGCTGATGGCGATCATGCGCGGCTCGTACTTGCGCGACATCAGCTCCTCGCGCAGCAACTCGGGCGCGTCTTCCTTCACCAGGATCTTCGTCTCGAACTCGAGGCCGGCAGAAAATCCGAGGAATTCGTGCGTTGGCCGCGCGAAGCAGTAGATGCAGCCATGCTCGCAGCCGCGGTACGGATTGATGCTCGTATCGAAGCCGACGTCGGGACTGTCGTTGTGCGCCAGGATCGTGCGCGTCGGGTCGCGAAGAAAAAGTGTTCGCGGCAGCGGCGCCGGCTCGTCATCGTTCGGCGAGGCATCCTCATCGAGCACGTATTCGAGCTTCTCGAACCGGTTCTGCGGATTCCAGCTCGCGCCGCGGCCCTTGATCGCCTCGCGGCTGGGGTCGGATGTGGTCATTGCCTCCGAG
>DATAMS010000211.1:0-2746 GCA_036260495.1 Thermoanaerobaculia bacterium | reverse complement strand
CCGCAAGCCACTCCTGTTTACGCCGGAGGCAAACCACAAAGTACACAGCGTTTCGATCCGCTTGCGAACGACACGCTCTTTCAGTTTGCGGCGCAGACAGGAGGCCAGTTCATTCACTACACCAATGACCTACCGGGCGCGCTGGAGAGTCTCTCCACGACCGTGAGTACCGGCTACCGGCTCGGCTTTCGTCCAGCCAATCCGAAGAAGGGCGAGAACACCATCGAGGTGAAAGTAAAGAACGTTCCCTCGGGCACGACGGTCTCATTCCGCAAAGGATTCTCGACGACTCCGGCGGCGCGCGACGCGTCGGACGCGCTGCTGCTGGCCGACATCATCGAGAACGATCTTCCGCAGACGGGAACGCCTCCGATGTTCTCGTTCATGACACGCCCGTACATGGACATCGTCGTTCCGGCGCGCCAACTGGCGCGCGAGCGCGGCCCGATCGAGAATGCAACGCTGCTGGTCTACATCTTCGATCGTCAGGGAAAAGCCGTCGAGTTCCGCGAGAAGAAGATTTCGATTCCCGCGGCGCCTCCTTCCGACATGGCCATCCGCCAGAAACTGGACATGCCGCCCGGCAACTACGTGGCGAAGGCGCTGCTGAAAATCGACAAGTCGATCGGCTATGCGAGGATCGCCTTCACGATTCCGGCTGCAAAGTGACGGAGGGCGCTGATGAAAAAACATTCAGCGCCGTTGATTGCCGCAATCGTGCTCCTGCTCGCTGCTGGCGCCGGCGCGCAGACGCGCGAATCGATCACGGTTCAGGTTGTGGAAGTACCCGTGTACGTATTCGGTCACGGCAAACCGATCCGCAATCTCACGAAAGACAACTTCGAGCTCTTCGTCAACGGAAAACGGCAGACGATCGACTATTTCGATCCGATCGAATTTGCGCCGGCCGCCGCGGCGCCTCCGACGCAAGCGGAAAAGAGCATCGTCGCTCCGCCGCCCGCGGATCCCCGCGAGCGCAGGCTGTTTCTCCTTCTCTTTGATCTCACGCACAGGTTCAGCCGGCCCGCCGTCCTGGCGATTGCCCGAAAGTCAGCCCTCACGATGGTCGATCGCGCCCTGCCACAGGACTTCTTTGGCGTGGCGACGTACAGCTTGCTGGGAGTGAAATTCGTCATTCCATTCACACGCGATCACGATGTGATCCGCCGCGCTGTGCTCAAGCTATCCCCGAGCAACGCCCACGATGCCCTGGCCATCTCGATCACCGACGCCGAGCGGCAGTCCGCGGAGGCCTGGAGCTCCGCTTCCGCCTCGGGTGCTGGACGAGCAGGTAATGAAGATCCGATGCCCGAGATCCTGGCAGGCTTCGGCGTTGAGGAGCAGCAGCGCGCGAAGACCGAGGCCAAAGAACAAATGGACGATTATGCAAAGCTCGCCAAGCGAATGGCGAGCCTGGAGGGTTACAAGCATGTGATCCTCTTCTCGGAGGGGATCAACCCTTCGGTGGTCACGGGAGCAACGCCGGAGCTCGGACTTCCGCAGGTTCCTGGGCTCGATCCAAGGCAGTACGCCGCGCTGGACTCGATGGCTCGCTCCTTCCAGGCCGCTGGCGTGCTGTTTCATACCGTGGATCTGGGAGTTGTCGACCCTATCAGCGTGAATATGTCAGCCGCGCCCTTATACATCAATGACACGAGCCCCATGACCAACAACACGATCAGGCCCGCCAGCGTTCAGCGGTTCAACGTCCTCTCCAATGAAACGCTGTACACCTGGGCCGCCCGAACCGGAGGGCAGTTTCTGCACTGGACCAATGACATCCCCGCACTGCTGGCGGATCTCTCTTCGAGTGTCACGGCCGGCTACCGGCTCGGATTCAAGCCTGTCGATCCGCGCAACGGAATGAATGACATCGACATCAAAGTCAACAACGTTCCCCGAGGCACGACGGTATCGTTCCGCAAGGGGTTCTCGTCGACGTCCGAGCCGCCCAACACAGACGATGCTCTCCTTCTCGCCGACATCATTCAAAACGACATCCCGCAGAGTGGGACACCACCTGCGTTCTCGTTCAGGACGCGGCCATACATCGAGGTGGTGGTCCCGGCAAGGCAACTGGCGAAGGAGCTCGGCGTCATCAAGCGTGCCGGCGTTTTTCTATACATTTTCGACGACAAGGGCGTTGCCGTCGCCCAATGGGGGAAGGATGTCCCGATATTGGCGCAGCCCCGAGGCGACGCAGTGATCCGTCAGAAATTGACGATGCCGCCAGGAAACTACGTTGCCAAGGCTCTCCTGCGCGTGGGCAAATCAATCGGTTTCGCGAAGATCGCGTTTACGATTCCCGATGCGAAGTAATGATCTCTCGTCGAGAGCGGCTCTTTTCGCTCTGACGCTGACGCGTTAACTTCACGATCGGAGCAGTCTGCCGCGTCAGCGGCTCTGGAAGGGCGCTCGTTCCAGTGCCACTGACGCGGCACGATCCCAATCGACATCGAGTTCCAGAGGTTGCTCGCAAAAAAGCGCTCGCAACCTCTGGCTACCTTCAAATGCCGCTGACGCGGCCCATCACTGCACGACCTCGAACGTTCGTTCGCTCTGATCGCTGACGGGTTAACTTTCACGATCGAAGCAGTCTGCCGCGTCAGCGGCAACCAGAGGGTAGTCAGGCGTGCGAGCGCTTTTGCGAGCACGCCTGGAAGTGAGTCATACGTTTTGTGCCGCGTCAGCGGCTCTGGAAGGGCGCTCGTTCCAGTGCCACTGACGCGGCACGATCCCAATCGAC